>CAZADU010000037.1:0-5286 GCA_964483945.1 uncultured bacterium | reverse complement strand
GGCACCGACGACGGCAAGGTGTGGGTGACACCGGATGGCGGCAAGAACTGGCGCGACCTGACCGCGAACGTGAAAGGCGTGCCGGCCGGCACCTACGTGTCGCGTGTCGACGCCTCGCCGATCGACTCGAACGTGGCATACCTGTCGTACGACGGCCACCGCACCCACGACGTGAAGCCGTACGTGTTCGTGACGCGCGACATGGGGCGCACGTGGTCGAGCCTCTCTGCCGGGCTCCCGACGGATGCACCGGTCAAGGTGGTGCGCGCCGGCCGCAAGAACCCCGGCCTGGTCTACGTGGGCACCGAGACCGGCCTGTACATGAGCCTCGAGAGCGGGAAGAAGTGGGTGAAGCTGATGAACGGGCTGCCGACGGTCGCGGTGGATGACATCCATACGCAGCCGCGCGATCTGGACCTGGTGATCGGGACGCACGGCCGCAGCGTCTACGTCTTGGACGGCGTGCACGTGTTCGAAGAGTGGTCCCCTCGCGTGCTGCTCGACACGCTCACGTTCTTCTCGCCGCGGACCGCGTGGGCATGGCACCGCCGCCCGGTGGGAGGGAACTTCGGCACCGACGAGTTCAGCGCGAAGAACCCGCCGTTCGGAGCATGGTTCGACTACTACGTGCCGGCCGAGGTCAAGGGCGGCATCTCGGTGACGGTGGAAGACTCGACGGGGAAGGCCGTGCGCACGCTGCAGGGCCCCGGCGAGGCGGGATTTCATCGCGTGGTGTGGGACCTCGTCGCCGGCGAACCGAAGCAGCGCATCCGCCGCAGCGAGGCCAGCGGCCAGCCAATCATGGTGAAGCCGGGGCCTTACAAGGTACGCATGCGCGCCGGGCGCGCGGCCGAACGCACGCAGTCGTTCGAGGTGCGCGCGCTGCCGGGCACCTATTTCAGTGACTTGTGACCTGAACGCGCTATACCATTGCAAGAACCATGACTGGGGCTGCGGTGCTGGCCAGTCGCTCAGCTTTCTCGTTCCCAGTTCCGGGATCACGGCGGCGTGCGGCTCGGCGGCACGGAACGAGGTGCCGCGGTCGCCCGAGTTTATGAAGCCCTGCGGCCTCGCCCGGCTCAGCCCGCGTGGCGGGCGCGCCGGTCGCCGAGGATGCCGGTGACGACCGCGCCGAGGATCACCGCCGAACCCAGCACCGCCATTGCGCCCGGGCGTTCGCCGCGGAATGTGACGCCGAGGAATAGTGCGACCACCGGCACGATCACCGCGATGAAACTGATGCGCGTGACCGGCCAGCGCTGCAGCAGCCATGCGAACGTGGCGAATGCGCCGATCGAGCCCACGATCGTGAGGTAGCCGATCGGGATCCAAGCCGCGCCCTGCGGCACGAGTTGCGGCTCGCCCAGCACACGACTCGCCGCCACGCAGATCACGGCGCCGATGCCGTGCGCCCACGCGTTCATGGCGAACGGGTGGGCACCCGGCGCGCGCTTGAGCATCACGCCCGCGAGTGCGGCCGTGGTGGCCGCGAGCCACACCGCCACGAGCCGCGCGGGCTCATACGTGCCGCCCAGACTGGACGAGAACAGCAGCCCCGCGCCGCCGATGGCGACAATCGACGCGCCCACGATGCGCGGCCGCAGCGGCTCGAGCCCCGCGATACGCGCGAACACGGACGTCGACAGCGGGATGGTGGCGAACAGCACGGCCGCGATCCCGCTCGGCACGCGCTGCTCGCCCCAGTAGAGAAGCGGCAGGCTGACGCCGAAGTCCACGAGGCCGAACCACCAGGCGGCACGCAACTGCGCGCCGCGCGGCCACGGAGCACGCAGCGCCCACGCGACCACGGTGAACAGCACGGCCGCCAGTCCCAGCCGCACCGCCGCGCCCCATACCGGTGGTGTGGTGTCGTTGCCCATGCGGATGAACAGGAACGTGCTACCCCACACCGAGCAGCACAGCGCGAACGCCATCCAGGGAGCGGCTCCGCGCGCGGGGGCCCCGCTCAAGGCGTGGGGGTTCCGACCCCGAGTTCGCGGCCGATACGCTCGGCCACATCCGCGCAGAGCCGGTAGCGTGAACCGTCGGCCTCGCGCGTCATGAAGTGCCAGTCCACGAGCAAGCGCCGTAGGATCGCCCAGTCCGCGAACGTGTGCACGCTCATGAGCGTGAAATTCACCTCGGCTTCGCTGTACTCGCGGGCGGGCTCGAAACGCCGTGCGACCAGTGCGACCGCCATGCGCTGGACCTTGTGGCGCGACGGCCACTGTTGGACACGTCCGAGGTCGTCGACGAACGGGCGGAGTTCACGGGGCAGCATGGAGCGATCCATGTGCCGACAGTATCAGATGCGCACGCGCCGGATGGCGAGCCCATGGCCACAGCCCCTTCCGGGTTGCTGATCCGTCCATCCTCAGCGGCTCGCACCACGCCCAGCCGCCGGGCATCCCGAGTACCCACCAGAATGAGGTCCATGGGAGGACTCGCGTCACTGACGTGTTAACCGCGGTCATGATCACTGACGCCCCACACACGTCGGCGGCACAGCGGTCGGTGGGCGGCTGTCGGCGGCACAGCTGTCGGCGGACAGCTATCGGGGTGCGGCTCGCGAAGCGCGACCCGGCGCGGTAGCTTCGGCGGCTCGAGTCGTACCGAACCCCGCCCGGAGGCCCCCATGCGCGAAGAAGACCTGCTGCGATTCCGTTGGATCGCCGATCCCCGCATCTCGCCCGACGGCTCGCGCATCGTGTTCACGCTGGTGCGCGTCGAGGCCGACGAGGATGAGTACCGCACGGACCTGTGGATCGCGGAAGTACCCGCCGCGGGTGGTGCGCCGCTGACGCCGCGCCCGCTGACATTCGACGGCCGCTCCGCGCAGCCACGCTGGTCACCCGACGGCACGCGGCTGGCGTTCGCTCGCCGACCCGCCGAAGCGGGCAAGCCGCCGCAGCTGCATGTGCTACCGCTCACCGGTGGCGAGGCGCGAGCGATCACGTCGCTCGAGAAGGGTGCGAGCTCACCCGCGTGGTCGCCCGACGGTACGCGCATCGCGTTCATGTCGGGTCACGACCCGGCGAAGGACACGCCGGAGGCTAAGAAGCCCAAGCATGAACCCGCGCGCGTGGTGACGAAGCCGGAGTTTCGTTGGAACAATGAGGGCTTCACGGACTTCGAGCATCTGGATCACATGTGGGTGGTGGATGCCGCGGGCGGTGAACCGCGGCGGCTCACGCACGGCTCGACCCACAAGGAGTCGTCGCCGGCGTGGTCGCCAGACGGACGCCACATCGTATTCGTGACCGACCGCCGCGATCAGCCGTGGTTCGCGAGCCCCGCCGAGGACACCGATGTGCGCGCGGTGCCGTGGGACCTTGCCGAGCCCACCGATGGCGGTGCGATGTTGACCGTCGCCGACATCGCGGGGCCGATCCGCGCGTTCGCCTTCGCGCCCGATGGCACGCTCGTGGCGCAGGGTGCCCTCCACCTGGGCAAGCCCAACACGTACGAAGCCGACGACCTGCTGCTGTTCGAGGGCACCTGGCCGCGCACGAAGGCACGCGTCCTCACGGACGGGCTCGACCTGCACGTGGGGGAGGGCATCAACAGCGACCAGCACCCGCCGCGAGGTGGCGGCGAGCCGCCGCTGGGCTTCACCGCCGGCGGCAAGGGCATCGTGTTCGTGCATGCGAAGCGCGGTGCCGGTCACCTGGCGCTGTGCGATCTAGCCAGCGGCCGCGTCGAGGACCTGACCGGTCCCACCTCCGAGGTCATCGCCGGCTCAGTCTCGGCCGACGGGACGCGCGTCGCAGTCACCCTCGGCTCGATCGGCTCGCCCGGCGATCTGCACGTGTACGACCTGGGCGCGCGCACGCTCACGCGGCTGTGGGGGGCCAACGACGAATGGCTGCCCGACGTGGCGTTGGGCGAGGTGGAGGAGATCGAGTACGCCTCGGCCGATAGCACGAAGATCCAGGGCTGGATCGTGAAGCCGCCCGGCTTCGACCCCAAGCAGAAGTACCCGCTGCTGCTCGAGATCCACGGCGGGCCGCACACCGCGTACGGGGTCGGTTTCTTCCACGAGTTCCGCGTGCTCGCGGCCGCCGGCTACGTCGTGCTCTACACGAACCCGCGCGGGAGCACGAGCTACGGCCAGAAGTTCGCCGACTGCATCCAGTACAAGTTCCCCGGTGTGGACTACGACGACATGATGGCCGGAGTGGACCACGTGATCACACGCGGATACGTGGACGAGTCACGCTTGGGCGTGACGGGCGGAAGTGGCGGCGGGCTCCTGACCAACTGGATCGTCGGCCACACCGATCGCTTCGCCGCGGCCATCACGCAGCGCTGTGTCTCGGACTGGGCGCAGATGTTCTACTCGTGCGACTTCGCGATGTTCCAGCCGTTCTGGTTCCGAGGCGCCCCCTGGGAGCACCCGCAGGACTTCGAGCAGCACTCGCCCGTGCACCTGCTGCCGAAGATCGACACACCGCTGATGGTGATCCACTCCGAGGAGGACTGGCGCACGCCGATCGCCCAGGGCGAGATGATGTTCCGCGGCCTGCTCTACCAGAAGAAGCCCACGGTGATGGTGCGGTTCCCGGGCGAGAACCACGAGCTGTCGCGCTCAGGCCTGCCGTCACACCGCGTGCAGAACCAGCAGCACATCCGGAAGTGGTTCGATCACTGGCTCATGGGCAAGCCGGCGCCGGAGTATGGGGTGCTGGCCGGAAAGTTGGGGGCAGCGGTTTCCTGAGCCTTCCAGCCTATGATGAGCCCGATCGCCGAAGTACTTGTCGCGCAAGTCTCCGGTTGCGGGTACCGCGGCAAGTGGTGGGCTTGCCCAGATTCCGTGGACGGTCAGTGGAGCAAGACCACCCGTCGCACCCAGCGTCCGGCCACGGAATCGAGTCGGATGAAGTACATACCCGCCGGGGCTGGGGCGCCCCCGACCGTCCCGTCCCAGGTCCGCTGATGCACTCCGACGGGCTGCATCCCATCTTCGAGTACGGCGAGCTCGCGGCCCATAACGTCGCAGACACTCAGTCGGATCTGCGACTCACGGCCAACGGAGTATCGGATCTGCACGTGGCGAAGTGATGGATTCGGACCAAGCGCCAGCAGCCCAAATGCGACCGGTCGGTCCCCCACCGCAACCAGCGGATCGACGATCGTGAAACCGGAGTCACTGAGGTCAACGCCGACATTCGCGTTCGTATCGTGCGCGCGGACCCTGAGCATGGCGAGTCGCGGCGCCGTCGGCGGGCCGGTGACGATCCATGAGTATGAGCCGGTGTTGGCCAAGCCGAGCGCGATGGACTCGAA
>CAZADU010000036.1:0-3794 GCA_964483945.1 uncultured bacterium | reverse complement strand
TGCCTGACCCGCGACGAGCGGGTTCGTCCCGAGTGACGTCACCCCGTCGAAGAACTCCACCGTGCCGCCGGGGCTCCCCGCTCCGGGCGGGACCACCGCCACCGTCGCCGTCAGCGTCACCGACTGGCCGAACACCGACGGATCCGGTGCGCTCACCAGGCTCGTCGTCGTCGCGGCCTGGATCACGTTGTGATTGTGTGCCGCAGAGGTGCTGCCCGTGTGCCCGCCGTCGCCCGAGTAAACCGCGGTCAGCGAGTGAGAGCCGAGAGTGAGCGACGAGTTGGGGATCACGGCCGAGCCGCTCACGAGCGCGGTCGAGCCGAGCGAGTTCACACCATCGAAGAACTCCATTGTGCCGGTCGCGGTTGGCGGCGTCACCGTCGCGGTCAGGTTCACGAGCTCGCCGACTCGCGACGGGTTGGGCGCGGACAGCAACGACACGCTCGTCGCTCCACACGGGACCAGCGGCGACAAGCTATTGCGCGGAAGCGGTGTGCCGATTGTGAAGTTGTTCGCGTTGTGATCCGTGTCCTGGCAACCCAATGCGTTCCGGAGCCCGGCGTGGTCGGCGTCGAGCGCTCCCAGCGGTGCGCCCTCGAACATGTTCGATGCGCCATAGCCCAACAGGTCCATGATGCCGGAGCCCGGCGGGGGTGGCGCGCCCGCGAGGAGGAACGATGTACTCACCAGCGCTACCTTGCCGCTGACCGCATTAATATCCAGAGTGCCGACCGCATCGGGTGTCGGCAGTGGAGCGCCACCCCCCGCACCGAGTCTGCCTCGAACGAGAAAGTAGCCACCGGCGGGGATGGATCCGAAGATCACGGTCCCCGCCCAGGTCGCGGATCCCGCCTCGCTGAACTGGACGCTCCAGCCATTCACACTCACGGCTGACGAACTGCGATTGTGGAGCTCGATGAAGTCAGCCGCGTAAAGCGTCCCGCCGCCGCCGTAGACCTGGCTGATGACAACATCGGCTGGGTCGGCATGCGCTGGGGTGCTTGCCAGCAACAGCCCCGGGACCATTGCGAGCAGCGCGACGAGGAAGGATCGGAAAGCGCGGGGCTTGCCCCTCATGGAGTTCATGTCTCAGCCCTCTCTACCCGCACGGCACGGCCGGCAGGTGGCGACACAAAGGCACGGACGGCTAGAACACGTCGGGACCCGGCCAAACGTCGCGGGGGGGGACGGAGGGAAGTGGGCCCGCTCATAATGGAGGGGAGTCCTCCATGGGCACCCCAAGGCGGAACCTAGATGACCCAGTCTCACGCGGCAATGGAATTCCTACTGCGGCCGGCGAAGAACTCCCCGATTTAGTTCGAGATCCCCTCGAAGCAGGACTCCGGCCATCGGCGAGCGGGCCGGGCACCGTCCGCGTCAGCGTAAACGGCTGAGGGGTGCCCCCGTCAGCGTGGCGCCGGGTTCCCGTGCGGATACGGCGTGCCGGTGCTCGCCGGCAGGCCGCCCGCGCGCAGATCCACCCAGTGCACGCGCTCGCGGTACAGTTCGGGCTCGGCGCGGCGCAGGTCGTTCATGCGGCCGCGGTGGCACGTGGTGAGGAACAGTTGGTGCCCGGCGCCAAAGCTCTCGATCAACGCGTGCATACCGGCTCGCAGGCGCTCGTCGTCGCTGGTGGCGAAGACGTCGTCGAATAGCAGCGGCAGCGGCTCCTTACCGCGCGACAGGTATTCGCTGATCGCGAGCCGCACCGCCAGGTAGAGCTGGTCGCGTGCGCCGGAGGAGAGCTGCGCGTGCGCCTTGCCGCGCGAGATGAGCGGGCCGCCCTGGAGCTGTACCGAGAAGTCGAGGTCCTCACCAAAGCGCAGGCCCTCCACGGACGTGCCGAACGTGCCCAAGATCTCGACCACGCGCTCGTTCAGGAAGTCGGCCCACTTGCGGTGCGTGTCGACAGCGACGCGCTGGATGGTGTCGCGCGCCAGTTCCACCGCCTGCTTGAAGCGCTTGGCGCGCTCGATGGCACGCCCGAGGCGCTCCTGCATGAGCGTCAGGTCGGGACGGCGTTGCGCATGACGGCGCCACACCTCCTCGACCTCCACGCGCACGTCGGCGCGGCGACGCTGCGTCTCTTCCAGCTTGTTGCGCGTCGTCTTCACTTCCATCTCGATCTCGGCGGAGGGCCGCGCGTTCGCCGGCAGCTCGCCCCCCGCGAGCAGCATCTCGAGCTGGCGTCGGCGCTGCGCGACCTCGTGCTCGGGGTGCAAGCGGCGGCGAGCGGCCGGCACCAACTCCTCGACGATCATCGTGTAGCGCACGCGGCCTTCCATGCGGCGCTTGAGCTCGTTCACGTGGTGCACCCAGCCCTTCGCGGGCTCGTATGCGATGCTCGCAGCCTGCAGCAGGCGCTCGGCGCGCTCTTTCATGAGGTTCGCGGCGGTCTCGAGCGTGCGCTTCTCCGCTTCGACCCACTCGAAGCCGCGCTCCAGGTCCGCAAGCCGTTGACGCGCGCTGAGCGACCGACGCGCGTCATAGGCGACGCGCTCGAGCACCTCGGGCGTGACCAGCTTCTCGCCCGCCGTCCGCAACAGCGGCCGCGCGAGGTCAACCAGCTGCTGGCGGCGTTCGTCGGCGCCCTCGAGCTGCTCCTGCGCACGCATGAGCGGACCGGCATCCTCGACGAGCCGCGCGTAATCACTCCACTGACGCATGAGATCCACGTGGTCGCGGTAGCCCATCATGCGCGCCAGCTCCACCAGCCCGGCCTCGTTCTCGGCACGGCGCCGGTGCAGCTGATTGATGCGGCCCTGTGCCTCGGCGAGCATCGCGAGTGCTTCTTCGCGGTCCTCTCGCCTCGTGCGCGCGCCGAGCGCCAGCAGCGCGCCGCCGGCCGCGCCCACCGCGCCACCCGCCGCGAGCAGCGCGATGCCCAGCGTCGACGATGCGCCCAGGACCAGCACCGTGCCGCCACCCGCCAGCCCGGCCAACCCGAGTGCCAGCAGGATCCAGCCCGGCGTGCGGCGTGCGGCGCGCGCGGCGTCCACGGCGCGCAACGTCTCGGTGGCACTCGTGCGCTGCTGCTCGAGAGTGGCCGACTCGGTCTGGAACACCAGGTTCAGCTCGGCCTGCTGGCGCAGCAATCGCAGGCTCTCCGGCGGCAGACTCGCGAAGCGCTGCTGCAGGAATTGCACTTGCTCGGGCTCGTAGCCCTTGCCGGCGAGCCCATCGCGCAGCTCGAACACCTGATGGCGGAGCAGCGCGTCCTGCATGAGCAAGTGCCGCAGCTCGGCGGCCTGGCCCACACAGCGGTCGGCTTCCTCGGGCGTGAAGTTGTCGTACGCCGTCAGTTCGAGCCGCTCGGCGGCGATGGCCTCGCGTTCGCGCGCCAGCTCCTCGCGGCGCCGTGTCTCGAGACCGTCGATGCCGCGCATGGCTTCCTCGTGGCGTGCGATGGCCTCGCGCAGCTCGCCTTCTGCATTCGGCGGCAGGTTGGCGCTGCCCACCAGTTCGCCGGCCTCGGTCTCGAGGCGCGTCACCTCAGTGTGCGCGACCTCGTGATCATCCAACTGGCGGCGCACGTCCACGGCGAGTCCAGCGCGGCGCTCGTTCTCGAGTTCGCGCAGCGACGTCTGCAGCTTGCGCTCCTCCTGCGTGAGCCGGTGCAGGTCGTCAAGCGGGGCTTGAGCCACGATCAGCGTTGAATCCAACTCGCGGATCTCCACCTCGACCAACTCGCGCTTGGCGGCGAGCCGGTCGATGGCGTTGTCGATGGTGCCGGTGAAGTCCAGCTCGTGCGCGTTGAAGCGGCGCAGCGCATCTTCGAGCACCTTGAGTGCTTC
>CAZADU010000035.1:0-6368 GCA_964483945.1 uncultured bacterium | reverse complement strand
TCGCCAGGAGCAGCCCCGTCCCGATGGCTTCGGCGATGCAGCGCTTCGCGTAGGAGGTGTCGGACATGATGTGATCCTCGGGGCCGAAAACAGCGCTGGACCAGTTTCCGTGCTTCTACGATAATCGAACTATGCCATCAAGGACAACGTCAACCAAGCCGACGGCAGCCCAGACCGCACGGTACGCCGACATGTTCGCGGCCCTCGGCACCGAGGTCAGGCTCCAGATCCTCCGGCTCCTACTGTCTGCCCATCCCGACGGCATGGTCGTCGGGGAGATTCAATCCGAGCTCGACATCCCCGCGTCGACGCTCTCCCACCACCTCGAGAAGCTCAAGAGCGAGGGGCTGGCGAGCGTCCAGCGCGAGAGCACCTTCCTCCGCTACACGGCGAACACGGCCGCGCTGGAAGAGTTGCTCGGATTCCTGTTTGCCGAATGCTGTTCGCGGAGCAAAGCGGTCAACGCAGATGCCGTGGTGAAGCTGTGCGACATCGGGCCGAAGAGGAGACGTTCATGAGCGCGTTCGTGCGCGCCACAAAGCCCAGCCAACCCGCGGAGGCTCCGATGGCTCTACCGATTGTCTTGTTCCTCTGCACCGGCAACTCGGCTCGAAGTCAGATGGCCGAGGGTCTGCTTCGCGCGAAGGCAGGCGACCAGTTCGAAGTCCTGAGCGCGGGAACCGAGCCGGCGGCGCACGTAAACCCATTCGCCATCGAAGCCATGCGCGAGATTGGAATCGACATCACCGCTGCGCGACCGAAGGACGTCGGCGAGTTCCTCGGACGTGTACCGGTCCGCCACCTGATCACCGTCTGCCACGATGCCGACCGTCGATGCCCGAGTACCTGGCCAGGAGTCGCTTCGCGGATCCATTGGCCGATTGAGGACCCGGCTGCCTTCCGTGGCGACCCTGACGCGACGCGCGTGAAGTTTCGGGAGGTGCGTGACGAGTTGGCTCGTCGGCTCGATCAATGGACCGCGGAGCACCGCGCGAACGAGCCGCGTTCAGCAGCACAGGAGCGGTGAGCGAGGGGCCAATTCAATGTCCCTCAATTGTCCCTGAACTCCCGTCGGCAACCGTCTACTCCCGTTGGTTCCCGTCGTCAGGCCCGCCGCGCAAGCCATTGTCTTTGTGTGTTTCGACGACGGTTTGCGACGATGGTTCGCTGGGGGTCACAGCTTCGAATCCCGTTGGGGACGCCAATACGCCACCATCAGGGCTTGCCTCCGGGCCGGTCAGGCGGCTCTGTGGACCGTGATGTCGGCCTCGAGTCCTGCTGCCTCCAGGAGTCGAAGTAGACGGTCAATCGTGACCTTCTGAAGGCTGCCCGACAGAATGCCCGTAACCGCACTTCGAGCAATCCCGGAGCGCGCCGCAAGCTTCTCGTGCGTGATGCCGAGGCGGTCAACCTCGCGAACGATGGCCATGATCAATCGCGCCTTCAGCACGGCCTCAAGCGCCCTCCGCTTCGGAATCCCGAGTTTCTTGGCCAACTGCCCAGGAGTCGTCTTCTTCACGGTTGGACCTCCTTGAGGCGCCTAGTCGCCAGGTTCAAGTTCCTGACTGGCGTCGTTGCGCTAGTCTTCTTGAAAGCGTGAAGCACGTGAATGGTGCCACGTTGAATCATCGCGCAGACAATCCGATACGTCCCTGAACGATCTCGCAGCCGAAGCTCATGAACGCCACGACCAATGCTCGGCATCGGGCGGGACACTGGCATCGAGAGCATCAGCCCGGCGTCGAGCCTCGCCAAGGCATCGGCCAGGTCGCCCCTAACCTCCTCAGGCAACTGCTCGATCTCCCGGCGGCAACCTTTCAGGACAATGATCAGGAGCTAGTGTCTCACATACGAGACATACCTTCCACCACGATTCGGTGGGCTTGACCCGATTGACCGCCCACCGCCGTCCGAACAACTCTGGCCAAGAGAGGCTGAGGGGGCCTTCGTCCTGGTCGCGTGGGCTCAGGCTGCAGTTGTAACTGCTTGGCGCAGAGCGTCCATCACCCGCAGCCACCCCATGACCCGGTTCGAATTCTCGATGGTTGGGGACGCCAAATATTCTCGTCCAGTCGCTGCCACTTGCGGTCGCCCACGCACTGAGCATCGCCGTGATCCGAGTGTTCACGATGGCCGAAATGCGCACACAGGCAACGGCTGAGGGCGTTTCGCGCAGGATTCAGAGGCCGAACAGATCGTCGAACCACTCCGAACGGAACCTGATGAATGTGTTGCACGATGCCGCAAGGCGCGCCCCACTCTGAGCGCTTGCGACGAACACTTTTCGTCCGGAGGCTCGCACGGCCTCGACCGCGGGCGTGAGATCGCCGTCGGCTGAGAGCAAGTAGGCGGTGTCGAACTCATCCCGCTCTGCCATGACGACCATGTCTATCGCGATCATCACGTCGACGGCCTTCTCAACCATCACGGTCGTCTCGGCATAGCTGGTCGAGATCGCAACCAGCTCGCGGTAGACCTGCGGATCGATTCGGACTCTCAGCTCTGCGAGATAGCGGCCGAGTTCCACGGCCGCCTGGCTCTTTGCGGGGCGAGGTTCTATGCGCCCCAAGTGGACCGACATCCGAGGATCGCAGGCGCGAAGGAAGTCCAAGAACTTCTTCTGGTCCTCCGCGAGCCGCAAGTTCCCCGTCCCAGGAATCTGCCCGACGTAGTATCGCGTCGCACTCCAGTCTCGCGGCCCTGCGAGCTTCAACGAGACCTTCGCGTAGTTGAGCCGGCTCAAACCGGTGAGGCCGAGCCTCGAGCAACCGTGGTAGAAGTTACTCCCATCCACGAAGCAGACCGCGCGGTCTACAGAGCGGCTTAACACCAGCGGCCCTCCGAAAACGAAAACCCCGGCGCGCGGGGTTGCCGTGCACCGGGGGGTTTAGGACCGAGCCCCCTTGAGGACTTGGCTACATTTATTGTCGGCAGGAATCCCCTTGCGGTCAAGGGGCTCTGCCCAACTGCATGGCGCTGAGCCGGTTTCGGTGCCCACCCGAGCGAACGGCCCTGAGTGTCCAGCGACACCCGAGCCTCCGCCCCCGCCCCGCTGGAGCCGCCTGCGGCGGCTCGACGCCCCCGCCTCCCCGGCTCGCGCTGGTGCGAAGCTTGCGTGGGAGTAGCCACGGCGCGCCCACGCGCCCGCAGATCGCGCGTCAGGCCGCTACGCCGCCCAGCACGGCCCGCAGGCCGTCCATTTCGCGGAGCCAATCCCGCAGCTGGTTCCAAGTAGGGACAGTGAGGGACGCCAACCCTCGCCAAGGCATCGCAGGGACTTGTGGGCGATTCGGGGCCTTCGGACGCTCCAACTGTCCCTCATCTCTCCGCGTAGCGCTTGCCGGTCCTGGCCATCGCTCCTCCTTCGCCCGTGGGTTACTGGAGGATGGCGACACCCGCTGCACCAGCTCTCGGGGAGCAGGTCAGAGTGATGTCGCCCTCGGTCCGACACGGTAAGCTCCCCCTCTCGTCGAGACCCGGAGTTGGATTCTGCCGCGGTTCACGGGGCCTTGCGACGCACCTAGCGGGCCAACCGGTGAGCCGTCAGCGCCCCTGTGAGCAACTCTTCCCCCAGCGTCAGGCAAAGCGCACCACCGGTTACCGACAAACCCATCGCCATGCGCCGTTCGAGACGCGTGACGAGTGTGGCCACCAGAGCGCGATCGAGCCCGTACAACTCGAGTGACTCGGAGCGGTGGATGCGCTCGCGGGCGAGCGACGCCCAGTAGCGGTCGGGGTCGGTGTGCGTGTACACGGCCACGCGCCGCGCGGCCTTGCTGGCGCGATGAAGCCGCGACGCGTCGGGCGCGCCGATATCGATCCACGCCTGCAGCCCGCCGGTCAAGTCGCGCACCTCGAGCGTCGGTTGGTCGGGCTCGGAGAGGCCCTTCGAGAATACCAGGCCTTCCTGATACTCGAGGCAAAATGCCAGCACACGGGCAGACATGAACTCCTCGGTCTCCGAGGGATGCCGCGCGACGCGCAGGACGAGCTTCTCGTAGACGCCGCGATCGACGTTCGAGAGCTGGATCTCGAATTGATGGATGGTGGCGCCATGGGCCAAGGAAATCCTCGCGTTCGGTTTCGGGGTGAGGAGCGGGCTGGATCCCGAACAAGCAGCGGAGCGCAACGGGCGGTTCTCGCTGAAGCTCGACGGCCGGTATCCTGAAGATGTGCATTCAACCCGAACAGACGTGTCAGCGGCAACCGGGTAACGCGCCTTGATCACCCTCAGGCCGCTACGCCGCCAGCACTGCCCGCAACCTGTCCATGTCCCGCAGCCATTCCCTCAGCTGGTTCCAAGCAGGGACGGTGAGGGACGCCAGCCCGACCCTGAATCGCCGCCCGCCTCCCTATCTCGGCGTCCCCGCCTTGGCCTTCGCGCGCGCGATGAGCGCGTCCAGATCGGGGCCGCGCAGGGACGCGAGATCCGTGTCCTGCTCCAACTGTCTCGCGGGAACGGACCCCAGGTCCACGGCCCTGCCCAACAGGCCCAGCGCCGAGGCACGCTCGCCGCGTAGCGCCGAAAAGCACGCGAGATTGTAGAGCGTGGTCCCGTAGGAGTTGTCGAGACTGGCCGGGCGGTTGTTTCGCAGTTCGCGCTCGAGCCCGACGAGCCGCTGCTCGGACTCGGCGCGGCGATTCGCGCCGGCCAGGGCCACGGCGAGGTTGATCGTGGCGGCGGCGACCGCCGGCGTCATCGCAGCGTTCGGCTGCCTGGCGCGGACGACGCCCTCGTACAGAGCGATGGCCTCGTCGGGCCGGCCGAGCCGCACCAGGGCGGACCCGAGCATGCCGACCGCCCGAACCGTGTAGCGACTGTCGTCGCCCAGGTTGCGCCGTGCGACGTCGACCACGTCCCGCAGGTACTCGACCTGTTCGGCGTCCCGGCGCATCAACCCCAGCAGGTTCGCGAGGTTGTTCCGCGCGTTGATGGTCTCGTAGTGACCCGAGCCGAACCGTCGCGTGAGGACCTCGATGGCCTCGCGGTAAAACGGTTCGGCCTCGGCCCGCATGTCTGGCTGGGGAGCGAGCGTCAGCGCCAGGCCGTTCAGGGCCACGCCGAGCAGGTTGCTGTCGGCGACGCCGGCGGCGCTGGCGCGCCGTATCCGCGGGATGAGATCGCGAAGTTCGGGCTCCGCCTTCTCGACATCGCCCATGTTCGTATAGGCAACGGTCCTCTGATAGCGAAGCACGAGGTACCGCGTGCCGTCCTCACCGACCGCGGCCATGGCCGCCGGGAGCAACTCCTCGATGAGGGTCACGCCCTCTTCGCTGTTCTTCCTTCCCCCGAGAGTTGTCAACCTGGCCGCCAGATATCCTTTCGCCAGTCGCCCGGTGGAGTCGCCGGGGCCGGCGTAGCGGCTCAGCTCGATAGCCTTGCGGAACGCAGCTATGGCCGGCTCGCCCAGCTGCAAATTGTCGTAGGAAAATCCGATCACCAGGCGAAGCCGCGCGGCCAGCGCGGGATCCTTGTCGAGCCGCGTGTCAATCATGTCGCCGGCACGAACGAGCATTTCGCGGTCCACCTCTCCCCGGGCCACGTCCACCATGTTCACGGCGCCCAGCGAGCCCGCGGCGGCGATCCTGCGGTCGAGGTCCGCGCGCAGTTCCTGCCCCATGCGTATGGGATCGACGTTGGTGAGCATCGCGCCCAGGAACCTCGACGAGCGCTCGGAAGCGTCGAGCCGGCGCTTCGCCTCCGCCTCCGCCCGCTTCGCCCGCACCAAACCGACCGTGGTGCCGGCGATCCCGCCGAGCAGCGTCAGCAGCAGCAGCGAGCCGGCGACGACGGCGGCCCGGTGGCGTCGCGCGAACTTGCCCACGCGGTAATGCACGCTCGGCGGCGTGGCCAGCACGGGCTCGTCGTTGAGGTGACGCCGAATGTCCGCGGCCAGCTCCATGGGCGAGCCGTAGCGACGCGCCCGGTCCTTCTCGAGCGCCTTGAGCGTGATCCAGTCGAGGTCCCCGCTGATTTGGCGCTGCAGGGTGCGCGTGTCGACGCCGCGCGAGGCGGCCGACTCGCGGGACGTTGCGCCTCCCGAGGACACCCGCGACGAGGGCCGCACCGGTTCATCCTCTCGGATCTTGCGCCGGATCCCTTCCAAGCCCGCGCTGCGCAACTCCTTCGGGTCGAACGGCAGCGCGCCGACCAGGAGTTCGTACAGGATCACGCCCAGGGAGTAGACGTCCGTGCGGGTGTCCACGCCCTCGCCAGTGAGGTCGGCTTGCTCTGGACTCATGTACTCGGGCGTGCCGAGCAGCACGCCGAGCTCGGTGAACATCGACTTCTCTGTCAGGCTCTGCGCGATCGCCTTGGCAAGGCCGAAATCGATGATGCGCGGCGTGGCCCTGCCGTCCTGCTCGAC
>CAZADU010000034.1:0-2838 GCA_964483945.1 uncultured bacterium | reverse complement strand
CCGGCTTCAGTTCCCCCCCGGGTTCCTGTGGGGTGCGGCCACGAGCGCGCACCAGGTCGAGGGTGGTAACACGTGCAACGACTGGTGGCGCTTCGAGCAGATCCCCGGCGCGATCCATGGCGGCCGCGGCAGCGGCGATGCCTGCCGTCATCTCGAGCGCTTCGATGCCGACTTCGCGCTGGCGCAGGCCGACGGGCACAACGCGCACCGGCTCAGCTTCGAATGGAGCCGGCTCGAGCCAGCGCCAGGACGGTTCGACCCGGGCGCGATCGCGCACTATCACGACGTGCTGGCGTCGCTTCGGCGCCGCGGGCTCACGCCCATCGTCACACTGCACCACTTCACCAACCCGCTGTGGGTGGCCGACTCCGGCGGCTGGGAGGCGCGTTCCACCGTGGCCGCCTTCGAGTCGTTCGTGCGTTTCTGCGCGCGCGAATACGGCCACGAGGTGGACTGGTGGTGCACGATCAACGAGCCCGAGGTATTCGCGTTCCGCGGCTGGAGCGAGGGCGTGTGGCCGCCCGCCGTGCGCGACAACTCGCGCGCACTGGACGTCCTCGCGAACCAGCTCGAGGCGCACGGCCGCGCCTATCGCGTGTTGCACGCCGAGGACCGCGCTGACGCCGACGGCGACGGGCTCGCTGCGCGTGTCGGCTTTGCCAAGCACCGCGTTCAGCTGGAACCGCTGCGCGAATGGAACCCGTTCGACCACGTGCAGGCCTATTTCGAGAACCGCCTGTTCAACGAGGCGGTGGAGCAGGCCGCGGTGAGCGGCACGATCGACCTGTCCCTCCCGGGTGCGCGCAGCGTGCGGCGCGAGCTACCCGAACTGAAGGGCGCGCTCGACTGGTACGGGCTCAACTACTACACGCGCTGGATGGTGCGCTCCATGGAGCCCGTGCCGCATGCTTCAAGACCCGGGGCCACGCTCAACGATCTCGGCTGGGAGGTGTGGCCGGAGGGGTTGCAGCGGGCGATCCTCGCCGCGGGCCGGCTCGGCCGCCCGGTGCTCGTCACCGAGAACGGCGTGGCGGACGGCGCCGACCAGTTGCGGCCGCGTGCCATCATCGAGTTCGCCGAGGCCATGCACTCGGCGATCACCTCCGGCGCAAAGGTGCTCGGTTACCTGCACTGGTCGCTGCTCGACAACTTCGAGTGGAACGACGGGTTCAGCGGCCGGTTCGGCCTGTATGCCGTGGACTTCGATGCCCCCGAGCGCACGCGCACGCGACGCCGGAGCGCCGAGGTGTTCGCTCGCATCGCGCGCGCCAATGCCGTCACGGACGAGGCACGCGAGGCGGCGAAGGAACAACCATGACCCGCACGACCAGGCCAGCGATGCAGGAACAGGACGGACGGCCCGTCCAGCAGCTTGCGGCGGCGAGACAACACTGTTCCTCGATTCGACGTTCGTGAACAGTCTGGTCTAGACTGCCGCGCTCGATCCCCCACCGGAGACCCGCCCATGTGCCCGTTGTGCAAGGACAAGGCCTGCAAGGTCGTGGAGCGTCCCGACGGCCATCTCGCGTGCGAGTGCGGCAGGCACTCGTGGCCGAACGCGGCGGTCTACGCCGAATCGCTGCGCTGCGCCAACCTCACCGTGGTGAAGGCCGTGCACAACTGGACCCAGAGTTTCTAGGCGCGATCGGGCTCAGGCCGCCGGACGGACCGCGAGGCCTTTGAGCTCCTTGGGCACGTCGTCCATGTCCACGAGTTCTGGGCACACACCCCACGCGCCGTGGCGCCGCGCCCACGCCGCGCCCTCGTCGAGCGCGACCATGCCGCCGGCGCGAAGCTCGGTGGCGATCACCTTCACGCTCGATTCGCGCAGAGCGGTCAGCACCGAAGCCGAGTCGGGCATCATGCCGACGCCACGCGGGTTCACGGCACCCATGACGAAGTCCGGCGCCACGCCCCAGCGCGTGAGGCTCGCCAGCAGGTGGCCCAGGTTGCGCGTCTCGAAGCCCATGAGCCAGCGGCGCGAGTGCGCGAACTTGACGAGGCGCTCGACGAAGCGAGCCTGGTCGGCCGCCAAGGCCAGGTCGGTGGCGCCGGCCGAGATGACGAGCCCGCGCAGCGCCCCGGTCGAGAACACGGCGGCCTCGCGCTCGAGGCGAGGCAGCAGACGGCTGGCGAGGTCGCCGGCGAGGGCGACCGGCAGCAGGTTCAGCGCTGCGGCCCCAGCACGATTCGCATTCCACGCGTTCGGATCCTCGCCGGCGCCCGCATCGAACATCAGCGCGGGCTCGTAGCGCAGGTCGTCGGAGGGCGACAGGTGCGGCACGCGGGCCAGCACCGGCAGGTCCTTGTTGAGTTCCGCGAGCGCGTCGCGCACATCGGCGATGGGCGGCGCCAGCACGGCCTCCGCCCCCGCGGCTATCCCCTTGACCAGTGCGACGGCCAGCGACTCGGACTCGCGGAACCGGGCACTCACCTCGAGCTGGCGGTCGCGCGTCGCGCGCACAGGCAACGCCAAAGACACGACGCCCAAGACCAATCTGGGCACCTCGGATACGCCGCGCTTCACGACTGCACCTCCCGTTCGGAGCCGTCCGCGGCGATACTCTGGCGCACGGCGTCCACGACACGAGCCACGCGGATGGCACGCGGTACCGACAGTGCTTCCGCGCTCACCGCGTCGCCCGAGAGTGCTCGCAGCCAGCCTTCCACGACCGCCGGGGCCTCGCCACCCTCGGAGCGTGCGAACGACGGTTCGCTCGCCGCGACGACGCGGCCTTGCAAGGACGCCAGGTCCATCTCGAGCGCGTCGTCGGAGACGATGACACGACCCTCGGGGCCGGCGCACTCGATCACCATGGCGGCACCCGGGTAGTCCGG
>CAZADU010000033.1:0-2386 GCA_964483945.1 uncultured bacterium | reverse complement strand
CTGCGCCCGCCGTGCGCTGGCCAGCGTCCTTGTGGATCCCGACAAGCCCAAGACGGTCAAAACGCGCAGCGAGTGGACCACTCCGAAAGGCGCGCAGGACCTCAACCACCTCACCGTGCTTGGGGGGAGACCAGAAGCCGGCGTGTCGGTCACGAATGGTCCCAAAACGGGTGAGTTTCGGATTCGCTTTCAGGCGTCCGCCAAGTTCCCTCCGGGTGTCACCGAACTGCCGCTGCGGATCGTCATGGGGGAGAGCACGCGCGAAAACAGTTCGTCGCGGCGTATCGAGCCCGTGGGGACGGCGCGGTTGAAAGCGGGTGCGGAACCTGCGGTCCACGAGTTTCGCGGGCGGCTCGAGAACATCCCGACCTTGGACCTCAGGGCCAAAGGCAAGCCGCCGGCCAACGTGCTGACGGTCATGCCTCAGAACCTCTACGACGACGGCACGCTCAACGACGAGAACGGGTTCCGCAATCCGCGGATCGGCGAGTTTCCAGTCGCGCTCGTGGACTGGCTGGAGTTTGAGGCGCCCCTGACCGACGAGTGGCCGCCCGCGCATCATCGCCGCATCCTCTTCGATTCGCCACTCCGCGAGTCGGACCCGGAGAAGTACATCCGCGAGGTGCTGCGCCGGTTCATGTCGCGGGCTTTCCGCCGCCCGGCCACCGACGACGAGGTGGCTCGGTTCGCCAAGGTCTACGCGGCGCTGAAGCCCGAATTGAAAACGATCGAGGCCACCCTGCGGGAGACGCTCGCACTCGTGCTGGTCTCGCCGCAATTCCTGCTGCACAATCCCGCAGCTTACTGTCAGGACCACCAACAGTACACTTTCGCCAGCCGGCTGTCCTACTTCCTGTGGGCGAGTATGCCCGATGACGAACTGCTGGACCTGGCCGCCAAGGGCGAACTCGACAAACCCGAGGTGGTCGAGTAGCAGGTGCGGCGGATGCTCGACGACCCGCGCTCGCAAGCCTTCGTCCGCGAATTCAGCCGACAGTGGCTCAGCCTCGACAAGATGCGGACGGTGCCCATCAACCGCGACCTCTTCCCCCGGTTCCTTTTCTACGTCCCCTTGGGCGAGCGGACGGGCACCGAGGTACCCTATCGGCCCACGATCCGTGACTGCATGATCGACGAGACGCTGGCCTTCATCGCACATCTCATCCGGACCAACTCCAGCGTCTTCAAGATCGTCGATTCGGACTTCGCCTGTCTGAACCAACCGCTGGCCGCTCACTACGGCGTACCCGGCGTCCAGGGCCACGAAATTCGACCCGTCCCGCTGAAACCCGAGTACCGACTGGGCGGGTTGCTCACGCAGGGGTCGGTTCTGATTGGCAATGGGACCGGCTCGGCGCCCCACCCGATTTACCGGGCGGTCTGGCTCCGCGAGGCGATTCTCGGCGAACACGTGCCGCAGCCGCCCGCCGACGTGCCCGCCCTCGTAGATGCGGCCGGCGCGTCGGCCGAGAAGGCGGCCACCATCAAAGACCTCCTGGCCCGGCACCGCCAGAAGGCGAGCTGCAACGCTTGCCACGCCCGCCTCGACCCGTGGGGCATCCCCTTCGAGCAGTATAACGCCATCGGCAAATATCAACCGCTCGTTCCCAAGGAGGGGACGCGCGTCAGTCCCTTCCGATTGGCCGTGCACAAGGATCTCGATGGCTACGCCGCGTATTTGAAGTCGTTGAACACCCTAACCGTCCATGCGGACGCTCGCGTGCCCAACGGACCGACCATCAACGGGATGGACGAACTCAAGGCCTACTTGCTCAAGGACCGCAAGGGCGACATCGCCCGCAACGTGCTGCGGCGTTTCTATGCGTATGGCCTCGGTCGTGAGCTTACCTGGCGGGATCGCTTCGCCGTCGAGGACATGCTCGCCAGCACCGGGAAGTCCGGCTACGGGATGCGCGACCTGATCATGGCCGTCTGCCAACACGATTCGTTCCGTGGGACCATTGAAGAAAGGAAAAAACCATGACTGCGAGACCATGGCAGCTGAACCGGCGAGAACTGCTTCGTGGCGGCGGTGTCGCGCTGGCGCTGCCGTTCCTCCAGGGGATGGTGGGGGCCGCGCCCACTCCCGTGGCTCGACCGAAGCGGCTGCTGGTGAGCTACTTCGCCTACGGGGCCTACATGCCCAACGCCGTCAATGGCGTTCCGGATGCCAGTGGGAAACCCCACGACGACTGGAGCTGGTGGCCGTGCAAGGACCCGGGCCCTCTCACCTTCAACAAATCCAGTGAGCCGTTCGCCGCGCTCAAGGATCATGTCAGCTACCTGCGCGGTCTCGATCACGCCGGCGGCTGGACGATGGGCGGGCACAGCTCGAGTGACGTGTTCGCGACGGGCGCCGACATGACGGGCCACGAGAAGCAGAACA
>CAZADU010000032.1:0-2876 GCA_964483945.1 uncultured bacterium | reverse complement strand
CGTGGCACTGGCCGTGGTGCGGCAGCGGCGCGACATCGGCGTGTGGCGCGCACTCGGGCTCACGCGCGGCCAGGTGCTGGTGTTGTTCCTGGGCGAGGGGCTGTTGCTGGGCACGCTCGGTGGTGCGCTCGGCTCACTATTGGGTGCTGGCCTTGCGAACGTGGCGCTGTCGCAGGTCGGCCGCACGCTCGAGACGCTCTACCTGGTTGCGCAGACCCAGCGGCTGTGGCTCGATCCCGGCACGCTCGCCTCCGGGCTCGCCATCGGCATGCTCTCCGCGCTCGTCTCGTCGCTGGCCCCCGCGCTCGAGGCCGCGTCCACGCCGATCGCGGACACGCTTCGCGAAGGCTCGTTCGTCGAGGCGCGCCGGCCGCCCTATGCCCGGCTCGCGTGGACGGGCGTGGGAATGCTCGTGGCCGCGCTCGGCGCGGCGTGGTGGACGCACGTGGCCCGCGCGCCGCTCGGCGGCTTCGCGGCCGCGTTCCTCGTGCTTGCGGGTTTCTCGCTGCTGGCGCCGGCGTGGACGCGCGCATCGGCGCGCTTCGCCGAGCCGCTCGCGCGGCGTGCCGGTATCGCAGCAACGCTCGGCGTGCGCGCGGTGGAGGAGGCCGCGGCGCGGGCGAGCGTGGTGATCGCCGCGCTCATGGTGGCGGTGGGCATGCTGGTCGCACTCACGGTCATGGTGGGCAGTTTTCGCCGCACCGTGGACCAGTGGGTCACCCAGTCGCTACGCGGTGACCTCTATGTGGAGCCCGTGGGGCATCGTGTCTCGCGTGGCGCCACCTCGCTGCCGCAGGAACTGGTCACAGGCGCTGCGGCGATCCCGGGCGTGGCCGCGGTCGACACCTACCGAGCCAGTGCGGTGACGGCCGAAGGCCGCCTCATCCAATGTGTCGGGATCGAGTTCGCGGTGCAGCGTGACTTCGGCCGGCTGGACTTCTCGAGCGGCGAAGACGCGCGCGCCGTGCTGGACCGTGCAATCGGCGGCGGCGGAGTGATCGTGACCGAGAGCCTCGCGCATCACTGGAAGCTGCGCGCGGGCGACGACGTGACGCTGCCCGCGGCCGCAGGGCCAGTGCGGCTCCGGGTCGAGGGCGTGTTCCAGGACTACAGCACCGACGCCGGTGCGGTGCTCATGGACCGAACGCTCTACGAGAAGTTGTGGCCCGGCCCTCGCACCGAGAGCCTCGCGATCTATCTTCAGCCTGGCGTCTCCGGCGCCGAGGTGCGCTCGGCGTTCCTCCGGCTCGCGGGGCCCGGCCGCTGGCTGCACGTCACCCCGAACCAGGCGCTACGCCGCCGCGTGCTGGCGGTGTTCGACGAGACGTTCCGCATCACGTGGGCGCTGCAGGGCATCGCCGTCGCGGTGTCGGTGCTGGGCGTGGTGAGCACGCTCACCGCATTGGTGCTGCAGCGCCGCCGAGAGCTGGCCACGCTGCGCGCGCTGGGAGCGCGGCGCGCGCAGTTGCGCATGCTCGTGCTCACCGAGAGCGCGCTGCTCGGCGTGTCGGGTTCGCTGCTCGGTTGTGGGGCGGGGTGGGTGCTGGCGCTGCTGCTCGTGCACGTCATCAACCGCCAGTTCTTCGGCTGGACCATCCAACTCACTCTGGAGCCCGGAGTGTTCGCGGGTGCGGTGGTCCTGATGACCGTCACCGCGACGCTTGCAGGGCTGCTGCCTGCGCGCCTCGCCGTCTCCGGCGAAGCCGCCGGCGCGTTGCGTACCGAATGATGTGCGCATTGCGCCCATTGCGCCTGGCGGGCGCGGTGGCCCTGGCCCTCACGGCACTGGGTGCGGCGGCGCCACCGGTGTCGCTCGACTCCGACGGGTTCCGGCTCGCCGTGCCGCCCTACGAATTCCTGTTCCCGCACGATCACGCGGCACACCCCACGTTCCGCAGCGAGTGGTGGTACTACACGGGGCACCTGCGCGCGGGCGGGCGCACGTTCGGCTACGAGGTGACGTTCTTCCGCGTCGCGCTCCCCGGAACGCCCGGTGAGAGTGTCTCCGCGTGGCGGGCGCGGCACGTGATCTTCCGCCATCTGGCACTCACCGACGACCGCGCTCGGAGTTTCCGCAGCGACGAGCGAGCCGAGCGCCAGGCCCTGGAGCTGGCCGGTGCCGACAGCACGCGCTATCTGGTCTGGCTCGGCGACGACTACGCCGGACTCGAGTCCGACCGGCGCACTCATCGCATCGTGGCGAGTAGTAAGGACTTCGCGCTCGACCTGCGGCTGGAGCCACTCAAGCCGCCGGTCGTGCATGGCCGCGACGGCGTGAGCCAGAAGACCGCGGGCGCGGGCAACGCATCGCACTACTACTCACTCACGCGGCTCGCGACGCGCGGCCGGCTCGTGATTGGTGGCGACACGCTCGCGGTCGAGGGACTCTCGTGGATGGACCACGAGTTCTCCAGTGACCGCATGCGCGACACGCACGCGGGCTGGGACTGGTTCAGCGTGCAGCTCGACGACGGCCGTGACCTGATGCTCTACCAGCTTCGTCTCAAGTCCGGCGGCGTCGAGCCGCTGTCCTCGGGAACGCTGGTCGAATCCGACGGCCGATCTCGGCACCTGCCGCGTGAGGCGTTCGAAGTACGCCCGACGGGGGAGTGGAGGAGCACGCGCACCGGCGGACGCTACCCGAGCGGTTGGCGCCTGCGCCTGCCGGGCGAGGAACTCGACCTGACCCTCGTGCCCACGATCGCGGACCAGGAGCTGGTGGTGGAGAGCATGCGCGGACTCGCCTATTGGGAGGGGCGCGTGCGCGTCTCGGGGACCAGCCGAGGCAGGCCGGTGGCGGGCGACGGCTACGTGGAACTCACCGGGTATGGCCCGCATTCGGCCCAGGGGTCGGGCCGTTGACCGCATCGCCAACG
>CAZADU010000031.1:0-1652 GCA_964483945.1 uncultured bacterium | reverse complement strand
CGTAGCTCATGCCTCCGCCCAGGTGGCGTGCGGCGAGTGCGAACCCGAACGGCCCGGCGTCAGTGCGCAGCCCGCCCGAGAACGCCACGCCCGAGCCCGACGAGCCGGCGAGCGACTCGTGCACCCACTCCGCACCGAGACCCACGTCCAGCACACCGCCGATGCGTCGAGCGAGCTGAGCGCCGACACCGACATCCGATGCGGTCAGGTCGCCGGTGGGGAGGTTCGCGGCGTCACGGCCCTCGATGCCGCCCTCACGATGGAACAGCGCCTGCGCGTTCCACCTCCAATCCCCGCGCATGCGGCCGCCCGCCGCGATCCAATCCTGCGTTGCACCACCAGGCATGGGGGCATGCGTGAGCGCGAACTGCAGCGCGTCCACGCGCGCGAGCGACGCGGGATTCCACGCGGCCGAGGCGAGGTCACTGCCCGAGGCGAGCGTCGCACCCGCCATGGACAGCACCGAAGCGCCGCTGCCCACCGACAGGAAGCTCGCGGCTGCCGTACCCGCGGCCTCCGAAGCGGCGCGTGCAGCAGGGGCACACGTGACGCAGGCGAGCATGGCAAGGACCCAGCCGCGCGCCGGGAGTGGCGCGCGGAGCGGACTGTTCCTCACGTCCCGCGCAGCGCGCCCGATCACGGTGTCCTCAGGATGCGCACGAGCTTGCGAGTCTCGCCCGCGCGCAGCCACACGCGATACACACCCGGTGCGGTCGTACGGCCCGCCTCGTTGCGACCGTCCCAGACCACCGACAGCGGCCCCGGCGGCACGCCGCGCGCCGACAGCGTGCGCACGCGCTGGCCGGCGCTGTCCTGGATCTCGAGTGTGGCGTCGTAGGGACCCGTGGCCGGTACTTCGAGTGGCAGCGTCACACTGCCCCCCACCGGGCTCGGGTTCGGATACGGTGCGGCCAGATCCCACGTCGCGATGCCGCCGCCCACGAGGTAGACGCGCTGCGGCGCGGTGCGCGCGCTCTCGTTTCCCGTGGCGTCCACGGCCGAGACCGCGTACCAGAGCGCAATCGAGTCCGGCGTGGCGGTGTCGACGAACTCGTTCATCGAGACGGGCGAACCGGTGAGCCGCGCCAGCGACCCACTCGCGGTGAGCGCGCGGTAGACGTGGTAGCCAGCCAGGTCGGGTTCGGCGTTGGCAGTCCAGCGCAGGCGCACGTCGCGCACCGCCTCGACCGCACCCGAGAGCCTGCCCGGCGTGGCCGGCGGCGCGGTGTCGAGCAGGTGCAGCACGAACAACGACGTGCTCACGGTCGACACGCGGTTCACCTCATCGCGAGCGCGACCCGCGAACCACAGGTCATTCGAGCGGTTGAGACCACCCACCGTCAACTGGTGTGCGGTGCCCGGCGCGCCTGGCACGGGCACGCCGGAAACGGCATTCGCCGTGGCCCAGTTCGCATCGGTGATAGCCGACGTGGCCCAACGGATCTCGGTCGCGGTGGCGTTCCCGGTGAGGCTGTCGTCGCCGGAGTCGGTCCATGACACGGTGACGGACGTGTTGGTCACACCCACAAGCGTGAGCGGCACCGCGGCGGGGCGTGCGACGTCGCTCGAGGCGAGCGTGGCACCACTCACGATGTTCGAGAGGTCCGAGAGGTTGCCCGACTCGTCCTCGGTGCGGATCGCGAACCAATAGG
>CAZADU010000030.1:0-4671 GCA_964483945.1 uncultured bacterium | reverse complement strand
CCGCCGCCCCGGCCGCCTACCCCGCTTCGCAACCTGCGTGGCCGTGGCATGTCGGGCCCACCGGCCTTCCGCCGGGAGCCTCACCACAAAGACCAGGAGCCGACGATGACCTTGTTCCGAGCCGCGGGTGATGCCCTGCGGAGACTGACCTTGCCCGCCCTGCTCGCCGCCCTGGCGGCCGTGGTCCTGCCCGTCGCGGCGTTCGCGAGCGAGTTGGACTTGCAGCTGCCGACGCTCGACCCCAGCCAGCGCCAGATGCTGATCCTCGGCCTTGGCGTGTGCGTGGTCGGCATGCTGTTCGGTCTGGTGATGTTCAACCAGGTCAAGGCCATGCCGGCGCACAAGTCCATGCTGGACGTCTCGGCCACGATCTACGAGACGTGCAAGGCGTACCTGTTGAAGCAGGGCCAGTTGCTGCTGGTGCTCGAGCTCTTCATCGGCGCCTGCATCGTCTATTACTTTGGCTTCCTGCAGCACATGGACGCGATGCGCGTCGCCACCATCCTGGCGTTCTCGGTGCTGGGTATTCTCGGTTCCTACGGCGTGGCGTGGTTCGGCATTCGCATGAACACGTTCGCCAACAGCCGTACGGCGTTCGCCTCGCTCAAGGGCAAGCCGCTGCCCGTCTACGAGATCCCGCTGCAGGCCGGCATGAGCATCGGCGTGCTGCTGATCTGCGTCGAGCTGCTCATGATGCTCGCCATCCTGCTGTGGGTGCCCCCCGACCAGGCCGGTGCGTGCTTCCTCGGCTTCGCCATCGGCGAGTCGCTGGGTGCTTCGGCGCTGCGCATCGCCGGCGGCATCTTCACCAAGATCGCCGATATCGGTTCCGACCTCATGAAGGTCGTGTTCAAGATCAAGGAAGATGATCCGCGCAATCCCGGCGTGATCGCCGACTGCACCGGGGACAACGCCGGCGACTCGGTCGGCCCCACGGCCGACGGCTTCGAGACGTACGGCGTGACGGGTGTGGCGCTCATCTCGTTCATCGCGCTGGCCGTGATGCCCGAGCACAAGGCCACGTTCCTGGTGTGGATCTTCGTGATGCGCGTGCTCATGATCCTCACGTCGATCATCGCCTATCTCGGCAATGGCGCCGTGGCCCGCGCGCATAACACGGGCAAGGACAAGATCGACTTCGAGGCACCGCTCACGAGCCTGGTGTGGGTGTGCTCGATCCTGTCGATCGTCGTGACGTTCGCGGCGTCCTGGTACCTACTGCCCCAGGCGATGTTCGGGGACCTGTGGTTCACACTCTCGGTGATCATCTCGTGCGGCACGGTCGCCGCGGCGGTGATCCCCGAGTTCACCAAGGTGTTCACGAGCTCGCACTCGCGCCACGTGCAGGAAGTGGTGTCGGCTTCCAAGGAGGGCGGCGCGTCGCTGAACATCCTGTCGGGGCTCGTGGCCGGCAACTTCTCCGTGTTCTGGAAGGCGCTCACGCTGTCGGTGCTGCTGTTCCTGTCGTTCAAGTTCTCGGGGCCTATCAACGCCTACTTGAACCCCGACATGCCTTACGGCGCGGTGTTCGCGTTCGGCTTGGTGGCGTTCGGCCTGCTCGGCATGGGCCCGGTGACGATCGCCGTGGACTCGTACGGCCCGGTCACCGACAACGCGCAGTCCATCTTCGAGCTGTCGCAAGTCGAGACGACCCCCGGCGCGGCGCAGGAAATCGAGAAGCAGTTCGGCTTCAAGCCCGACTTCGAGAAGGGCAAGCACTTCCTCGAGGACAACGACGGCGCGGGCAACACGTTCAAGGCCACCGCGAAGCCGGTGCTCATCGCCACTGCCGTCGCCGGAGCGACGACGATGCTGTTTTCGATCATCCTCACGCTACAGAAGCACTTCGGGCTCGACGCCAACGGGCTCCAGGTCTTCAAGCTCGACCTGCTCGATCCGTACGTGCTACTCGGCCTGCTCATGGGCGGCGGCACGGTGTATTGGTTCACGGGCGCTTCCATCCAGGCCGTGACCACCGGTGCGTACCGCGCCGTCGAGTACATCAAGAAGAACATCAAGCTCGACTCGGCCGAGGCGGCCAGCATCGAGACCAGCCGCACGGTCGTGCGCATCTGCACGCAGTACGCCCAGGCGGGCATGTTCAACATCTTCATGGTGATCTTCTGCCTGACCATCGCCTACGCCTTCTTCAACGAGGTGTTCTTCATCGCCTACCTCGTCAGCATCGCCGTCGTCGGCTTGTTCCAGGCCATTTACATGGCGAACGCCGGCGGCGCTTGGGACAACGCCAAGAAGGTGGTCGAGGTGGAGCTGAACGCCAAGGGCACCGCGCTGCACGACGCCTCGATCGTCGGCGACACGGTCGGCGACCCGTACAAGGACACGTCGTCGGTCGCACTCAATCCGATCATCAAGTTCACGACACTGTTCGGCCTGCTGGCGGTCGAGATGGCGGTCGCGAACCCCGGGCTGAAGCTGCCGGTCTCGATCGTGTTCATGCTGATCGCGCTGTTCTTCGTCTACCGCTCGTTCTACGGGATGCGCATCTCGTCGAACGCCTGACGCGCAGCACGGAATTGCGAAGGCCCCGGTGGGTGCTCCCCGCCGGGGCCTTTCGCATGCCGGACGGCACCGCTCACGCTACAACTCGTTGCGGCGGATGATCTCGGCGTAGCGCCACGCGCTCGGCCGGATGCGCCGCTCCTGCGTGGCGAAGTCCACCTCGATGAGCCCGAAGCGGCCCTTGTAGCCGTCGGCCCACTCGAAGTTGTCGAGCAGCGACCAGTGCAGGTAGCCCACGCAGTCCACGCCGTCGGCGATGGCGCGCGCGACCTGCCACAGGTGCATGAACAGGAACACCCAGCGGTCGTCGTCGCGCTGCGTCGGGATGCCGTTCTCGGTAATCAGGATGGGCAGCTTGTAGCGGGAGTACTCGCGCAGGAACTGCGCCAGCCCCTCCGGGTAGACCTCCCATCCCAGATCGTTCAGCTTGCCGCGCTGCTGCCTGTGGTCGCGCGCCGTCTGGGCATCGCCCACCAACCCGGCCAGGTTGTAGCCCGAGTTTCGTACGAAGTCGCGTGTGTAGTAGTTCACACCGATGAAGTCGAGTGTGCGCGCGATGGGCAGGTGCTCCCAGAACAGCCCGGGAACGCGCAGCACGCCGGTGTGGAGTGCTTCGATGAACAGGTGGTTGAACAGGTGTCCGCGCACGTTGACTGACCAGCGGTCACTCCAGCGGCGCGGGTCGTCGGGCGACAGTGCCAGCGCGTGCTTGGCGATGCCGACGCGCGCCTGCGGCTGGTGCGAGTGGATGACGTGATAGAGCCGCACGTGCGCGCGCAACATGTGGCGCAGCACCTTGAGCGCCATCGTCCAGGCACGCGTGCGACCCGGCGGCCACTGGCCCACGAGCCAGCCCTTGAACATTTGCACCACGGGCTCATTGAGCGTGATCCACCAGCGAGCGTGCGGTGCCAGTACGGGCAGCACGTGCTCGGCGTAGCGCGCGAGGTAGCGCTCGATCTGCGGGTCCTCCCAGCCGCCGCGCGCCGCCATCCACTGCGGCAGCGTGTAGTGGAACAGCGTGACCACCGGCTCGATGCCGCGCTCGTGCAGTGCCATGAGCACGTCGCGGTAGTGCTGCAATGCCGTCTCGTCCCAGACGCCCTCCTCGGGCTCGATGCGGCTCCACTCGATCGAGAACCGGTGCGCGTTGTGCCCGAGCGACTGGGCGAGGTCGAAGTCCGAGCGGAAGCGGTTCCAGTGGTCGCACGCGTCGCCGCTCGGCGTGGCGACTCGACCGGCCTGCTCCCACGCCCACCAGTCGTTGTGGATGTTGTTCCCCTCGACCTGGTGCGCGGAGGTGGAGGCACCCCACAGGAAACCGTCGGGGAACTGGAAGTTGGCCGCGAGCGGCGGGCCCGCCGGGTGGGGCGCGCCGGCGACCGTGTGCCCCAGGTCCGTCAGCTCTCGCGCGTCCACGATGCTCCTCCCGTGAGCTGCCCCGCCGAACGCGGCCGGCCCTCCGCCGTGCCGCTTGACGCCTGCGTGGCGGCAGCGCTTACCCTGCCGGCTCAACGCAGAATCTCCCGGGGGTATCGGCCTCCCACCACGCGTCCTCAAGGCCGCGTGAGCGAGCCCGGCCGAGGGCCCCCGAGCCACGCAGGCGCCCGCGCGGGGCGCCTGCGCCCACTTCCCCGAGGATCCGCTCGTATGAAGACGATCACGCACCGCCTGGTCATCCCCAAGGGCCGTCACACCCCTGAAGTGGCGTCGTTCATCGCCCAACTCGACGACCTCACGCGCATGATGTTTCGCGACCTCCGCGGCATCACGCCCGCCGAGCTGGCCTGGCAACCGAAGCCCGGCCAGAACACCATCGGCATGCTGCTCTCGCACATCGCTGTGGTGGAGGTGCACTGGACACTGGTCGCGATCGAGGCTTGGAGCGAGGAGGAAGTCGGACGGCGGCTCCGGTTCGGCCTCGACGACGACGGCATGCCGCTCAAGCGTCGGGCCTTGCCGCCCGCTCACCTGCGCGGCCGCACGCTGGCGTGGTACCTCGCATTGTTGCGCCGCGGGCGGAGTGTCGTGAAGCGCGAGCTGGCCCGCTACCGTCCTGCCGACCTCGACCGCACCGTCATGCGCACGCGCGCCAACGGGCAGGTGGTCCGGCAGGACGCACGCTGGATCCTCTACCACCTGGTCGAG
>CAZADU010000029.1:0-4524 GCA_964483945.1 uncultured bacterium | reverse complement strand
CAGCGGCTCGCGTTGTGGGGCGGTTCGCGCGTCGCGGTGCGCAACGCCACCGTGAACCGGCTCGAGATCGGCGATGTGCGCTTGGACAATCTGCCGGCCGGCGTGCTGTCGTTGCACAAGTTCAGCCTCGAGGTGAACCCGCAGTCCGAGGAGATCGCGGGTGTGATCGGCCTCGACGTGCTGCGCCGATTCGACGTCACGCTCGACTGCGGCCGGCGCCGGCTCGAACTGGAGCCACTCGGCAGCGCGCGGCCGCAGTACGCCAGCAAGGTGCCGTTCGAGTCGTGGGGCGAGGGCGAGATCACGGTATGGGGCTCGATCCAGGGCGGCCGCCGCATGGCCATGATGCCGGCCTCCGGCCGGCCGGCTGCCGGCGTGGGTGCACCCGCCGTGGTGTTCGAGGAACTGGGCCTGAAGCCCGGTGGCCTGTCCAAGGCCATGCACAGCGCCGGCTCGTGGCTGAATGGTTCGCCGTGGTCCCCCGTCGGCGTGCCGTCGCTGAGCCTGGGTGTGCTCGCGTTCGACAAGCAGGCCGGCTGGTCTGGCGCGATGGACCCGTCCGAGCTGTGGCGCCACGGCGTGCGCCGCGACGCGCTCCTGGGCCCCGGCATCCTGCTCAAGCGCCGCGTCACGATCGACTGGACTCGGCGCGAGCTGCTGTTCGAAGAGGATTGAGCTCGGGGCTGAACCTGTTACCCGACGCATTACATGGGTTGGGGGTTCGGGGGCCCTTGATCGGGGTCGGGGCCCCGTCGCCTGTGCAGTCGCGCCCTATCGGATGGTCTCCGCTCTCGCCCCTTTCCCCCGATCAAGGGCCCCCGAACCCCCAACCCGGCGTGAGGTCGCGAATCCCTGTTGCCGAGTGCGGTCTCGAGTCGCAATCGGTTGACGTCGGCTGAACCAGGATCGGCGCCAATGGCCACGAGTTCGATGGACGGCGCAGGGGCGGGGGTGCAGGGCCTTCGATCGTGGGAAAGGGGCGAGAGCGTAGACCGTCCGATGAGGCAGGACCGATCAGGCGACGGGGCCCCGCCCTCGATCGAAGGCCCTGCACCCCCGCCCCGTGTTACTCATGAGCGCGCGGTCCGCGAAAGTTCTCGCGAGAATGAAGTGCTACTGCCTCGCTTGCCGTTCCGCCCGCTTTCGATCCTTCTCCGCCTTGATCGAGTCCGCGTCCGCGCTCTTCACGAGCACACCGTCCACTTTCACGTTCGCCCCGTGGTCGTAGACGAGCTTGCCGCCGTGGAACCCCGCGATGCCCACCATGATGGCGGCCGCCACTTGAAGCGCGAGCCCCACTCCCGACAGCGCGCCCGCCGCCCAGCCCGTCAGTCGCGACGCCAGGACGATCGCCACCAGCGCGCCGCCCGCGAGCTGCACCACGCGCTTGCCCTCGAGACCGTGCTTGTCGATCGCCTCTTCGGGCACGCCCTGCTCGTGCTCCGGTACACGGTGCGCGGGCCTGCCGGACTGCTCGGCGAACCACGCCCCGGCGAACCCGATCACCAGCAGCAGCACCGACGTCTTCTTGAGCCAGTCGCGGTCATAGAACCTCGCCACGAGGGCGAACAGCGCGCTGAAGATGAGCAGCGCGACGGGCGTGTGCACGATCTGCGGGTGGAACGGTCCGAGGAACGAGAGATCCATGACGGCCTCCAGAAAGGGGTCGGGTTCGCGCGGGCCAGCATAGCCCCCGCGCGCGCTTCTCGGCTACATTGCCCCGCATGCTCGGCCGCCCCCCGCTCCCGCTGCTCGTGCTGCGCGCGCTGTTGGCGCTGGCGGTCGAGGCCGCGTTGCTCGCTTGGGGCCTCGGCGGGCTCGCCGCACTCGCCGCCTCGCCGCGTGCTCTGGCGCTGCTCGCCATCTGGGGCGTGACCGGGCTCACGCTGAGCATCACGCGGCCCGTGCGCTCGCAGGACACGCTGCGCTCCGAGCGCGACCCGGTACCACTCGTCGCACTGGCCCTGGTGCCGCTGGTGATCCCCGGCGTGGCGGCCTACGGCGGACGTTCCGGTGTTTGGCCGCTGCCAGCCCCCGAACTGATCGGTTGGGTGGGCGTGGCGTTGTCCGCATTGGGGCTGTGGATCCGTGTCTCGGCCATGCGGCAGTTGGGTGCGCGCTTCTCGCCGCTGGTGGCACTGCAGCGTGAGCATGCGCTCGAAACCCGTGGCTGGTATGCGCACGTGCGCCACCCCGGCTACCTGGGCGCGCTGCTCGCCAGCCTCGGTGCGGCGATCACGTTCGGGAGCGCGCTGGCACTGCCGCTGCTGGCGGTGATGGCGTATTTCCAGTGGCAACGCGTCCGCCATGAGGAAACCCTGCTCGCCGGGCACTTCGGCGACGCCTGGCGCGCTTACACGAGGCGCACCGGGGCGATCCTCCCCCGCTGGGGCGGGCGATGAGAAGCGCTCCTTCCTTGACCCACCCCCAAGCATCGCCGAGACTCCGCGACATGCGAATCGCCTACCATGTGATGAGTGCTCCCGCTCCGCTCGGGCTCGTGTTCCTCGCCGCCACCGACAAGGGCGTGCGGCACGTCGAGTTCATGGACCGTCGCAGCCTCAAACGCACCATCGCCTCGCATGCCTCCGGCCTGCCCGAGGAGACCTGGGAGCCGTCGGTGCTCGGGTTGCGGCCCTACGCCGACCAGCTCGATCAGTACTTCACCGGTACGTGCAAGGAACTGGACTGGCCGCTCGACCTTCGCGGCGACGCGCTGTCCGTGTCGGTGTGGCGCGCGTTGCGCCGTGTGCCCTATGGCCGCACATGCACGGTCGCGGAGCTGGCGCGCGAGGTGGGACAACCGCGCAACCTGCGCGCCGTCGCTCAGGCGGTGCTGACCAACCCGCTCGCGATCGTCGTGCCGTGCCATCGCGTGTTGGGTGCCGACGGCAAGCCGTCCAACTATGTGGGCGGGCTGCCGCGCAAGAAGTACCTGCTCTCGGTCGAAGCGCGCTTTGGCCGCATGGGCGAACTGGACGACAATCGCGTCATCGGCGAACTCGTGCGTCGAGTGTCGCGCACCGCCACACCGACCGCCGCTCGCGGCGGCGCGAAGAAGCGCGTGGCCGCGGCCGCCGCCAAGCCGTCCGCCGCGCGCGTGAGTGCGCCCGCGCGCACCGCGAAGAAGCGCGCGCGCTAGGCCATCACGGCGCCGGCGTCGCCGTGGCGCTGACGCGCACCTGCTGCGCCTCGGCGAGTTTCAGGAACAGGATCTCGGGGCGCTTGATCGCGTGATCCGAGAGCGTGACCGGGAACGTCGCCTTGAACGTGAGCGCACTGCCCGTCCACGTCACGTCGACCGTGCAGCGCAGCCGCCGGCTCACGCCGTGGATGGTGAACGTGCCCTCGGCCTCGAAGGTGACCGGCTTGCCCGCTTCGAGCTTCGCACCCGCGGGTGAGAGCACCGCGGCGCCGACGAACACGGCCTTCGGGAACTTCGCCGTCTCGAGGTGATTCTCGCGCATGTGCTTGTTGCGCATCTTGCTGCCCGTGTCGAGCGAGGCGAGGTCCACCTCGAGCTTCACGGTCACACTGTCGCCGACGGCGGCGGGGTCCACGTCGAGACGGCCCTCCATGCGGTCGGTGCGCCCCTCGAACGTCTCCGTCGTGGCCTTGGACGTGAACACCACCTGCGTCCCGCTGCCGGGTTTCACCACATACGTCGCGGCCCTCGCGGGTGCGGCGCACACCCACAGCACCGCGAGGATCGTCATCGTGAACCGCATCGGACCTCCTCTCCCGGGGCGAGTCCCGGGTGCTGCGGCGGCCGCGGCGAGAAACACCCGCGGGAATAAGGAATCAGTACAGCAGGTGCAACTGGAACACACCTTCCTCGGAATCCGCACCCGCGACGTCGCGGCCCGGTTGCACGTCCGTGCGGCGGTAAAGCATCTCCACCGCCATGAATGCTCGCGGCATGACCTTGGCCCCCACGCCGAAGCGCGCGCGCGCGCCCGTCTCCAGGTCGCGGTCGGGATCGAGGAAGTCGTACGTGCCGAGTACTTCGAGGCCCTGCCGCAGCAGCACGCTCAGTTCGTGCGACGTGACGATCCCGCTCACCGCGGGCCCGCCCGCCGGGTCGCGCCGGACGAGGTCGCCCTGCCCGAGCCAGGTGATCCGCCCCAGCGCCAGCGCGCCGAACACGCCGCCCATGCTGAGGTCGGCCTGCACACCCGGCTGCGTGTAGCCCGAGAGCCCCGCCACCGCGCCCAGCGGGCCCAGGCGAAAGCGCGTGCTCGCCGTGCCCGAGACCGCCAGCAGACGGTCGTTGTCGAGCGTGCTGCCGCGGTTGCCGTTCACGAGCGCCACGCTCACGTCGGCGAGCTTCGGAGCGAAGCCCAGCTCGATTCCGGCGTCCGAGTGGGTGGGCGGCGCGAAGCCGTTCGCCTCGCGCACGTACATGGTGTGGTCGTCGAACTTCCAACCGTGTAGCGGCACGAAGCGCCCCACCTTGACGTAGCCCGACCACGGCAGCACGTAGCCGAGCGCGTAGATCTCGTAACTCGCGGTTTCGTCCAAGTT
>CAZADU010000028.1:0-11130 GCA_964483945.1 uncultured bacterium | reverse complement strand
CGAAGCACGCGCCGAGCCGGTCGCGGTCCACGCGCGGGGCCTTCTCCGCCACGGCGCTCATGAGTGAAGCGCGAAGCTCGGGATGCGGGCTGCCCGCCGGGATGCGTTCCGCGCCGCTCAGGGGAAGCGAATCCCCTTGAGCTTCAGTTGCACGCGCGTCTCGTCGAGGTAGTCGTTGCGGGTGGGCACGAACGCCAGGTCGGCCCGCCCCGCGGCGGCCAGAGCGCGCGCCTGTTCGCCCATGCCGAAGCCGATCGCCTCCACCGTCCCGCTGTCGTCGCCGGCGCGCAGCCGCACGTGCTTGCCGCCGCCGACCTCCTGCACCTGGTCCACTCGCGCCTGCGTCATGCGATAGACCGGCTCGGGATTGTCGAGTCCGTGCGGCGCCATGCGCTCGAGCCACTCCACCAGTTCCATATCGCAGTCGCCGGCACGCACCTCGGCGTCGAGTTCGAGGTGCTGCACGAATTGATCCGGTTGGGATTGCTCACGCACCAATCGCTCGAAGCGCGTGCGCAGCTCGGGCAGGTGCTCGGGGGTCACACTCAACCCGGCCGCGAACGCATGCCCCCCGTGCGCCAGCAACAGGTCGTCGCAGCCGTCCAGCAACTGCGTCAGGTCGAGCCCCGGCAGGCTGCGGCCGGAGCCACGCCCGCGCCCGTCCTTCAGCGCGACCAGCACCGTGGGCCGCTGGTAGCGTTCGACGAGCCGCGAGGCGACGATGCCGATCACCCCCGGGTGCCACTGGTCGGACCACAGCAGGATCGAACTGCAATCCGGGTAGCCGATGCCCTGCACCATGGACTCGGCCTCGCGCAGCACCCGCTCGTCCATCTGGCGCCGCTCGGTGTTGTCCTCTTCGAGGCTCCGGGCGATGGCCTCGGCCTCGCCCGCGTCGCGCGCCATCAGCAGCCGTAGGCCCTGTTCGGCGTTGCCCAGCCGCCCGGCCGCGTTGATGCGTGGTGCCAGCACGAACGCGACGTGGCCGCTGGTGATCGCACGGCGTGGCGCCGGCCCGGCGGCGGTGCTCCGCGCACTCGCGCGGCCGCCGACCCGGGACACTTCCATGAGAGCGCGTAATCCCAGCCGCGGCTCCTGGTTCAGCCGGTCGAGACCGAGCCGCGCCAGGACACGATTTTCGCCGATGAGCGGGACCACGTCGGCGATCGTACCCAGCGCAACCACGTCGAGGTAGCGCCGCGCGCGGTCCAGTCCGCCGCGGCCGCGCAGCAGCTGCTCGGCCAGCTTGAACGCCACGCCAACGCCGGCCAGCGACTTGAACGGGTAAGGGCAGCCGGGCCGCAGCGGATTGAGGATGGCGTAAGCGTCGGGCAGCCGTGCTGCCGGCTCATGATGATCCGTGACGATGGTCTCGATGCCGAGTTTGTGCGCGTGCGCGATGGCCTCCACCGCCGTGATGCCGCAATCCACGGTGATGACCAGCGTGCAACCGCGCCGGTGAGCCTCGTCGATGGAGCGCTCGGTGAGGCCATAGCCGTCGTTGATGCGGTGCGGGATGTGGTACTCGACCTTGGCACCCAGCTCCTCCAGCGTGCTGGTGAGCAGGAACGTCGAGGTGATGCCGTCCACATCGTAGTCGCCCTGCACGAACATCCGCTCGCCACGCGCCACGCCCGCCAGGATGCGTTCGGCGGCGCGCTCGAGGTCGAGCATGTGCGACGGCTCGTGCAGGTTCTCGAGCGACGGCTCGAGGAAGTCGCGAGCCTCGGACTCGCGCCGGATGCCGCGATTCACGAGCGCATGACCGACCGCGACCGGGGCGCTCAGCGCGCGTGCGAGCGCCGAGGCGGCTTCCGGGGAGTGGTTGGGATGCAGCACCCACTGCGGTGAGGCCGTGACGATCGGCGGCATGGGCGTTCCCGGGAGGGAGAGCGAGGGACAGTCGAGGTGAGAGGTGACTGTAACGGTCCGCGACGCACGGCAGCAAGGCCGGGCTCCATGCTGCGGCTTCTTGCTGGGGCTTCGAGGTTTGGCTCCCTGCCGGCAACGGGCGCAGCCTCGCTTCGCGCTTCAGTGCCCCCCGAGCCGGCCGCGAAGCATGCGGGCACGGCCATCGGACGACGCCGGCATCGAATCCGCGCGAGCGAGAGCCTGCTCTGCTCCGGCGCGATCGCCGAGCCGCGAGCGCGTGTCGGCCACGCCGAGCCAGCCCTCGTACGAGTCGGGCAGCGCCGCGACTACGCGCTCGAATGCCTCACTCGCGAGGGCGATCTGTCCGGTGGCGATCGCGGCACGCCCCAGGTCCCACGCCAGGCCCGCGTCAGCACGCAGCCTCGACGAGGCCTGTACCAGCAGCGGTCGCGCGCGAGCCGGATCGCCGACGGCCAGAAACGCCGAGCCGAGCGCCCCTTGTGCGGCGGGTTCGTCCGGGTGCGCGGCCAGCAGCGCCTCGCCCGCCACGACCGCCTCGGGCGCACGTCCCAGCTGGGCCAGCGAACGCACGCGGATCACGCCTGCGGCGAGCCCACCGGGTTCCGCACCTTCCGCGCGCTCAGCGGCAGCGAGCGCGTCGGCGAGGTGGCCCGAGCGGTACTCGAGCGAGGCCAGTGCGACGTCGGCAGCGGCACCATCGTTCCCCGCCGCACGCAGGATCCACTCGCGTGCCTCCCGGGTGCGGCCCATCGTCGAGAGCAGGTCGGCGAGCCCCAGCATGGCGTCGGTGTCGCCGGGGCGCACCTCCACCACTCGCCGGATGCGGGATTCCTCGTCGCGCCACGCCGCAATCGCCGGCAGGGCCACCGCGGCCTGTGCAACCACCCACGCGCCCAGCAGCGCCAGTGCCGGGGCACGCGCGCGTGCCGGTGCGTTCGCGGCGAGCGCGGCCAGTGCTAGCGCCAGCCCCACCGCGGGGAGTGCGAGCGAGCGCTCGGCGAAGCGCACGCCCGACTCGATCAGGGATGCGCCCGCCACCGGCAGAAGCGGGGCAAACACCAACACGAGCGGCAGTGCGACTGGCGAGCGACGACGGGAAAGCGCGAACCCCGCGGCGGCCACGGCCGCGAGCGCGAGCCACGCGCCCCACGCGAGCGGCTCGACTGGCGTTGACCACAGCGGCAGCAGCGGCGAGTGGGGTGCCCACGGCGTGAGCCAGGCCAAATGTGCCCACACCAGCGCGCCGACACCGAACAACGCACTACTCGCCGGAGGATGCGCGGGCGCAGGGACGACCGAGCGGTGGACCACCGCCCACACCAGGACAACCGCGAGCGAAACCCATGCCGGCCAGGCCCGCATGCTGTCGCGAGAGGCGACGTGCGGCCGGACCCGAGCGACGCTGCGCCCGCCGCCCGTTGCGGCCGCGGCATCCGCCGAGTCGGCCGCGAGCAGCAGAGGCAGCACCAGAGCGGTCTCCTTGGCCAGCAGCGCGCATGCGGAGCACGCTGCGACAACCGCGAGCGAGCCGCGCGATCCCGTCTCGCGCCAGTGGTTCGCCGCGAGCAGCGCACCGAGGGAGGCGAGTACCAAGAACGCATCGGAGCGGCCCGCCACCCACGCCACCGACTCCGTGAGCGCAGGCGCGGTGGCGAACACCAGCCCAGCTGCCGTCGCGGCCGTCACACTCAGCCCGCGCGCGCGCGCCACACGCGCCACGAGTGCCGCCGAGGCTGCGTGTGCCAGCGCGTTCACGACATGGAACCACCACGGTTGCCAGTGCGACAGCACTCCGTCCACCCGGTAACTGAGCGTGACGAGCGGGCGCCACATGCCGGTGCCGCCGCCGGTGGCCTCCCAGAAGTCGCGCAGTAAGAGACGCTCCCATCCGGGCTGGTGCAGCGCGGTGTTGCGCACCACCAGGTCGAGGTCATCCCAGACGAATGCGAATCCGGCCGTGCTTGCGTATAACAACAGCGCCGCCAGAGCGGGGAGCAGCAGTGCCAGCACGGAACGGGGCGCCCGCGTCGGGGCGTCCCTCTTGACTGCGGGGCCCCGCCGGTGTTTGGGCGGGCCCGCGGGCCGATGGCCCGCGGCCCCATTCATGCCGAGTCCCTCATAAGCCGAATTCTGTACGGATCACTCCGTTGATGATCATTTGACTGGGACGACGGTTTCCCGTCGCCTCAATGCGACCGACCCTGGGGTGGTAACGGAGCGGGTCACACTCCTCCCCCTCTACACGGTCTTGCTCCGGACGGGGTTTGGCGAGCCGGCACCGTCTCCGGTACCGCTGGTGAGCTCTTACCTCACCGTTTCACCCTTGCCCGCTGCGGCTACGAACCGGGCCGTCGGCCCGGAATCGATCGCCGCCCGCTGGCGGTCTTCTCTCTGTTCCACTTTCCGTGGACTCACGCCCCCCGGGTGTTACCCGGCGTCCTGCCCTATGGAGTTCGGACTTTCCTCACGATGCGGCCTCGGCCGCCGCCGAAGCGGAAGCGTTGGCACACCTCGCGCGATCATCTGGGGGACTCGGACCCCCTGCGAAGCGCCTGGTCGAGCGCCTCGTTCACCAAGCCATCCGCACGACCATTGTCGTCGCGCGAGACGGACTCGAAACGTACCGTCCCCAGCTTCGCAGCGGCCTGACGGGCCTCGGCGTGCAGGGGCTTCAATCCCTCGTTCTTGACCTTGTACTGACCCAGCATCTGGCGCACCACCAGCTCGGAGTCCATGTACACCTTGAGCGTCTGCACGCCATGGTGTGCGGCCACACTCAAGCCCAGGATCAACGACCGGTACTCGGCGACATTATTCGTGCACACGCCGAGGAACTCGCCGCGCGCCTCGATCTCGGTGCCGCCGGGCTCCGTGAGCACGAAGGCACACGCCCCCGGCCCCGGATTCCCGCGCGAACCGCCGTCACAGCAGAGTGTCCACACGTCGTGAGTGGTCGGGTTCATCCGCAGAGGCTACCCGCCTGAGCGCGCCCGAACAAGCACTCGTTCACGGTGCAGTGCGCGCGCGGGATGCTGTGGATACGGGCGGCCTGCGAATGCGCGTGCATTCCCGCAACGAGGCTCACGAGGGCGCCAACCAGCCGGCGCGCTCGAGCGCCACCCAGGCGTCGCGTGAACCCGCGTCGATCAGCTCGCCGGCGCGCTGCGGGTCGAACACCAACAACGAGGCGGGCAGGACCGCGGTCGGCTCCACCACGCACACGCGGGCCGGATTCCCCTCACGGCTCCAGCCCTCGGGCAGGTGCCGGAGTTCTGTTTGGAGATCGCGCCAGTTCATGAGCTCGAGCAGCCGGCCGCCCAGCCCCACCAGGCCCTCCGCCGGCGGTGCGGCGGACGGCGAGTGACTCGGCGACAGCAACACGACGATGACGGCGTCGGCACTCTCGGCGATGGCCACGTGCAGCGGCTGGTTCGAGAACCCGCCGGCGTCCACGCAATCGTGTCCCGCAACGGGTTCCGGTTGGAACACGCCGGGAATGGCCGACGAGGCCACCGCGGCCTGGATGAGCTCGGCGGTGTCCTTCACCGGGACGACCTCGCCCTGCTCCTCCTCGAGCCGCGCGACGAACACGGGGTCCGGATTGGGCCAGCTCACGAAGTGCACGAGGCGTCCGCTGCCGATCGAGAGCGCGGTCACCACGATCCTCGTATCGGGCCCGGTGAGCCGGCGCGCATCACCAGCGGCAACGAGCTGCTCGAGGATGCGGCGCCGCGCGCGTCCGCTCCACAGGCCGCGCCCTCCGGTCTCGGGCATGAGCCCGACGGCCAGGCTGCGCAGCCAGTGACCCACGCCGGCAGGCGAGCTGGCAGCCCAGGCGATGGCCAGCAGCAGCACGACCGAGGCGCTGAAGCGATGCGGCCACGGCCAGCCCATGAGCCACACCAACGTGTGCAGCGCAGCGGCCGAGATGAGCGCGGTGCGCAGCTGCCGACGCAAACGCGCCGGGTCGGGCCCGCTGGCGCGGCCCTCGAGGTCGTGTGCGACGCGGCGTGCGAACAGCACGAGCACCACGCCGGCGAGCCCCAGCACCACCCACAGCGCCAGGTCGAGCTGAGTCGAGAGCAGATCGGCGCTCGAACTGCCGCGCTTCCACACCCAGTAGGCCCCCGAGAACTCACGCGAGCCCAAGGCGGTGAGCACCAGCTCGATCGCCGCCAGCAGAGCGGTGAGCGCACCGGTCACGCGAAGTGCCAGCGAAACCCACTGCACGCCCAGCGTCTCGCCGCGTGCGGTGCGCCAGACGCGTTCGAGTGCGGTGGCGTCGTGGCCGGCCGCCACCCAAGCGATCGCATTGATCGCGCCGATGGACACGCCCAGCACGACTGCGGGCACGAGCTTCGCCGCCTCGAGCACGCGCAACACGCCCACCTCGTACGCCCCCAGCGCGCCACCGCCAGACAGGACCAGCGCGATGCGCCGGAATGGCAGGCCGTCCGCGAGCCGCGGCGCGGCGGGGCCGGTCACGCCGGCGTTGCCTCATCGGGCGGCAGCAACAGCAGCCGGCCGCAGCCGTCACACACCAGCAGCGAATCACGCCGGCGAGCCGCCTGCAGCCGCGCCGGCGGCAGGCCGCGATGACAGGCGCCGCACGCGTTGTGGTCGATGGCCGCCACCGCGCGCCCGGCGCGCCCGGTGCGCAGGTGCTCGTAGCGCTGTCGGGCAGCCGGCGGCAGCAGCGCGCAGGCGCGCTGGCGCTCCGCTTCGAGCGCGGCCAACTCGCCGCGCAGCCGGAGCGCATCGGCCTCGAGGATCTCAAACGCGGCGCGCGCTTCCGTCTCGGCGCGTTCCAGCGTGTGCAGCTTCTCGGGGCGCGCGGCCGTGTCCTTCTCCTCGCGCTCGAGCAGGTCCAGAGCCTCGGTCTCGAGCGTGTCACGCTTGGCGCGCACCGCAGCGATCTCGTGCTGCACCGCCTCGAACTGCTTTTGGTCGGTCACCGCCAGCAGCTGTTTCTCGAAGCGCTTCTGTTGCACGTCGAACGCGGCGATGTCCTGCTCGAGGGCGCGGCGGCGGTGAAGCGCTGCGGCGAGCCGCTGGTCCAGCACGGCCAGCGCCGCACGGGCGGCCGCGATCTTGGCCTCGTGCGCACGGTACCGCTCGGGGTGCCGCGCGAGCTCTTGCTCACGAGAGACCGACTGCTCGTCGGTCTCGTGAAGGTCCCAATGGACGCGGAGTTCTTCGGTCACGTCGCGCCGCCGTTGGACGAGGATGGTGGGCGAAACAGGGCTCGAACCTGTGACCCCCTGGTTGTGATCCAGGTGCTCTACCAGCTGAGCTATTCGCCCATCCGAAGTTATTGGCGCGCAGGCATGTGGGCCCACCTGGATTCGAACCAGGGTCTTACCGGTTATGAGCCGGCGGCTCTGGACCGCTGAGCTATGGGCCCAGCGCCCGGCACCCAACAGATCCTGCGGCGGAAGCCGCAGCTTTGTATCAAGCCCCGCGTGCATCGTCAAGCGCGGCAATCCACTGCTACGACCACCGGCCACTCGGCCCCGAAAGTCACCAGCGTTTCCCAGGCAGCCGAGAGCCTTCCCGCTAGCTCACGCTGACGGCGAGCGCGGACAGCCATCGGCGCAGGTTCACGGGGCCGGCGGGTACGGTCACTGCCTTAGAGCAGTTCGGTGTACGCCTTCAGCCGCCGACTGCGCGTCGGATGGCGCAACTTGCGCAGCGCCTTCGCCTCGATCTGGCGGATGCGCTCGCGCGTGACGTTGAAGAACGCGCCGACTTCTTCCAGCGTTCGCTGGGCGCCATCGTCCGTGAGGCCGAAGCGCAGCCGGATCACCTTGGCCTCGCGCGGCGTCAGCGTCTTCAGCACTTCGTTGACCTCGTCGCGCAGCATCGCGGACGACGCCGAGTGCGCCGGACTCACCACACTCGTGTCCTCGATGAAGTCGCCGAGGTTGGAGTCGTCGTCTTCGCCGATGGGGCGATCCAGCGAGATCGGCTCCTGCGCCGCCTTGATGATCGCCTTGACCTTGTCCACGGGCAGCTCGAGCCGCTCCGCGATCTCTTCGGGCGCGGGCTCGCGGCCCAGTTCCTGGACGAGCCGCCTGGAGACGCGCACGACGCGGTTGATGTGCTCGATCATGTGCACCGGCACGCGAATCGTGCGCGCCTGATCGGCGATGGCTCGCGTGATCGCCTGACGGATCCACCACGTGGCGTAGGTGCTGAATTTGTAGCCCTTGGTGTAGTCGAACTTGTCCACGGCGCGCATCAGGCCGGAGTTGCCCTCCTGGATCAAATCCAGGAACTCGAGGCCACGGTTCGTATAGCGCTTTGCGATCGAGATCACGAGGCGCACGTTGGCCTCGATCATCTCGCGCTTGGCCTGCGCCGTCGCGCGTTCGCCATCGCGGATCTGCCGGTAGATCTCGAGCAACTCCTCGCGGCTCAGCTCGGACTCGTCCTCGAGCGCCTTGATGTTCTTGCGCAGGTTCTTCAGCTCGTTCTGGAACTCGGCGATCTGCGACGGCTGCAGAGACGACTCGCGCTTGACGGCGCGCAGCTCGCCGGGCCCTCGCTTGAGACGCTTCGCGAACGAGTTCATGTCCTCGACGCCGTGGCCGTACTGGCGCTCCAGCTCGAAGGTCTGGTCGTCGAACTCGGTGGCGCGCTCGGCCAGCGCCTTGATCGGCGCGGCGAGACCCTCGACCATGCGCGGGTTCAGGCTGAGCTTGTGCATCTCCTGTTGCAGTTCGGCCTCGGCCTTGGCGAACGTGCCGTGGAAGTGAGCGCGCTCCTTATCGCTCATGCGGTCATCCTGCTTTTCACCGAGCTCGTTGTAGCGCTTCTGCTTGGCGAACACGCGCTCAAGGATCTTGACGGCGCGCAGGCGCTCCTTCTTGAGGGCCTGCTCGGTGGCGGCGGCATCGACCACCTTGATGAAGTCCTCGATCTTGAGCTGCCCATCCTTGAGCTTCTTGGCCAGCACGCGGATCTCGCGCAGGGCGGGTTCAGCGCGGAACAGCGACGACACCACCTGGCGCTCACCCGCCTCGATGCGACGGGCGATCTCGACCTCGCCCTCGCGCGTCAGCAAGGGCACGCGGCCCATCTCGCGCAGGTACATGCGCACCGGGTCGTCGTAGCGCACGGGCTGCGGTGGCGCGGCCTTGGCGGCAGCGGAGGGACGCTTGTCCTCGAGCTTGCGCAGCTTCTTCGCGCGCTCGTGCGCCTCTTCCTCGCTGGCAAACACCTCGATGTGCAGGGTGCTGAGCATGGAGTGGATCTCCTCCATCTGCTCAACCTGCTTTTCGGGGTCCACATCCTCGTCGAGGAGGTAGACGATCTGGTCCTCGGTCACGTAGCCCTGGCGCAGCGCCAGCGTCTTGATCTCGTCGAGACGCTTGCGCAGCTCGGCCTTCTCTTTTTCCCTGATCAGCTTCTTCGCGGATACGCTCGCCATGAAGGGCGTTCTCCTCAAGTGCTTAGCTTCTGAAGTGCGCGGGCGATCTCCTGGATCTCGCTCATCAACCGCTCGGCGTCACCGCCGCGCGCGGCGGCGAGCCCCGCCTGTCGCGACCGCAGCTCGCGCTGCAGCCGACGCACGGCAAGCCGGCGGATAGCGCCGAGCACCTCCGCGCGATGGTCCTGACCATCCTCCCCGGCCGACGCGAGCTCTCGCGCCAGCGCGGCGGCGCCGTGGTCACCCTCTTCCGAGGGCATCACGACACCGTGCTCCCACCACAACGCGGCCAGCGCGCGTGCGCTGCCGTCCTCGAAATCCTCGATACGCAACTCGCCGCGCACGGCGTCGAGCATGTCCGGCGCCTCCCACAGCCCACGCAGCAACCGGCGCTCGACATCGGATTCCCGGCGCCGCTGCGATTGCACCGCGGTAGCCACCGGACGACCACTGCGGTCCCCGCTCGAGGCGAGGCGCGCGGCGCGCGCGATCACCTCTTCCCCCACGCCGAACACCTGGCTCGCACGCTCCACGAGCAGTCGGTGCCGGATGGTGTCCGTGACACCGGTGAGCAGTCGCACGACGACCTGAAGTGCGCGCTCGCGGGGGTCTCCCCCGGAGGCAGTGCGCAGCACGTGTCGGTGCACGAACTCTACGGCATCGTAAGCGGAATCGCGTACTCTACACCATCCGTCGGCCCCCGCGCGACGCACCAGGCTGTCCGGGTCGTCGCCGGCCGGCAGATCCACCACCGCCACGTCCAATCCCTCGGCCAGCAGCGCTCCCAGCGAGCGCAGCATGGCTTGCTGACCGGCCGCGTCGCCGTCGTAGGTGAGTGCCACACCCCGCACCAGACGGCGCAGTGCGTGGACATGGTCCGCGGTGAGCGCGGTGCCCGACGTGGCCACCGTATTGCGGATGCTCGCCTGGTGGAGCGCGATCGCGTCGAAGTAGCCCTCGACCACGACCATCTCACCGTCCGCCTTGACCGTGCGACGGGCCTGCTCCAGCCCGAACAGGAACCGGCTCTTGTGATACACGTTGGACTCGGGTGAGTTCAAGTACTTGGGATTCTCCTCGCCCATGGCCCGCGCCCCGAAGCCCAGCACGGCCCCACCCGGGGCGATGAGCGGCACCATGAGCCGGTTGCGGAACCAGTCGAACGTCGAGCGTGAACCTTCCTTGCGCCCGGCGAGCCGCGCTTCGAGCAGCACATCGTCGCTGAAGCGTCCGCGCAGGCGCGACACCAGGTGCTCCCAGCCCGGTAGTGACAGCCCGAGCCGGAACTCGCGCTGTGTCTCGCGCGAGATGCCCCGCTTCTCGAGATACGCGCGCGCGGCCTCCCCCAGCGACGGATCGCCGAGCCACTGCTCGTACGCCGTGGTCGCAGCCTCGAGGGCTTCGAGCAGGGGTGCGCGCTGGCCGCGCTCGGCGGCGCGGCGCGCGGGGATGGCGATGCCGGCGCGGCGCGAAAGCAACTCGACCGCCTCGAGGAAGCCGACCTTCTCGGTCTCCTGTACGAACTTGAAGACATCGCCGCCGACCTTGCAGCTGAAGCAGTGGTAGAACTGACGGTCGCCGTTCACCGAGAACGACGGAGACTTGTCGTCGTGGAACGGGCAGCGTCCGACCCAGTTGCGCCCCACGCGCCGTAGCGGCACGGACTGGCCGATGATCTCGATGATGTCAGAGGCGGCACGGACACGTTCGACCCAGTCGTCGGAACCTCCGGGGCCGCCGGCGCCGCCCGAGCGAAACACCGGGCCGCTGGCAGCCCCGTGGCCGCCGGCGCCATCGCTCGCGAA
>CAZADU010000027.1:0-3069 GCA_964483945.1 uncultured bacterium | reverse complement strand
GCTCGAATCCGCTCGCGCGGCCAAGCGCCCGATGCGCGTGCTGGACTGGTCGGGCGAAGCCCCGGATCATCCGCGGCTGCTCGCTGTGCCCGAGACGCACTACTTGAAGTGCGCGGTGCTGCAGGCGTTGTAGGCGGCTCTTGCTTTGTGCGCGCCCCCGGCACGCCGGCCGAAGTCGGGAAGCGGCGCGCCGAGACTTTAGAGCGGCCTGACGAAGACGCGAACGGCCCGCGGGATCTCATGCCGCGGGCCGTTCGGTTGTCACGGGCGCCTATCGCACCAGCAGCACCTTCTGCACCGCCATGCGCCCGCCGGCGCGCAGCCGCATGAAGTAGATACCCGCCGATACCGGGCGGCCGCCCTCGTCCAGGCCGGTCCACTCCACGCTGTGCGTTCCGGCCGCGAGTGGGCCGCCGATCAGCGTCTTCACGCGGCGGCCGCTGGCGTCGAAGAGCGCCAGTTCGGCGTCGCTCGCGGCCGCGGGCAGCGCGAACGTGGCCCGTACGCGCCCGTGGAACGGGTTCGGCCCCGCCGCCAGTGAGAGACGCTCGAGCGGACGATCGCCGACGTCGGTGACCGCCGAGGGGTCGTACTTCACATACACAGGCCCGGTCCAAACCTGCGCGTTGTCGTTCATGCGGATGCGCGCGTAGTAGTGCGCCTCTGTGCCGGCGAGGAACGACTGCCGCTCGCGCCACGCGAACGACGAGTTGCCAAGGCTCGAGGCCACGACCACGGCGACGGAGCTGCCGGTGATGCCGCGCAACAGGTCGATCTGGGCCACACCGTCCGACGGGTCGGGGTCCACCACCTTCAAGACGAACCGCACGCCCTGCCCTGCGGTCCACGCGTCTCCCATGGGGTGCTCCTCGACCGACATCAGCACTTGCGTGTTGTGGTCCATGCTCGCGTACGAGCGGCGAGCGGCGAGCGCTCCCAGCACCTGACTCTTGGTCTTGCCCGAGGCGAGTGCGACGGTGCGGCCCTCGGTGGCCGCTCCCCACGTGGCGTTGTGGTTGTCCTGGTCCACGGTGGGCGAGACGCGGAACCCCTTGCGCAGTGCGTCCTGGAACAGCACCTCGTTACCAGTGCTGCTGCCGACGTCCGACTCGGTCGTGGACGTCGAGAATGCCGGGCCGGAGGCCATCGCCATCAGGCTCACGACGGCCTTGCCGTCGTTGGTGAGCGCGTAGTTGTTGAAGTCGCCGCTGGCGGGGTGGCACCACTCGACCACGGCGGGAAGCCCGCCGGCGGGCGGGTTGTTGACGAACGCGGTGTACAGGCCTGTGTAGTCGCCCTGGGCCACGAACACGTCGTGATTGCCGCCCTCCCAGCCGAACAGTGCGGGCGACTCGAACACGTTCGCGTGCCCGCCGGTGCTGATGATGCCCCACTCCTGGCCGAAGATGGCGACGAAGTTGCCGTCGTCGTTGGCCGCGGCGGCCTCGGCCTTGAGCAGCGGGTAGCTGGCCAACGACATGCCCGCGCCGCTGTGGTTGTGCTCGGTCACCGCAAGGAAGTCGAGCGGCGTGGGCGCGCTGTTGCGCGCAAAGGCGTACGCCTGCGCCGGCGTCTGCACGCCGTCCGAGTAGCTCGTGTGCGAATGCAGGTTGCCGTAGTAATGCTGGTAGCCGAGGTTCGGGTTGAGCATCGTGCCCGCGAGTGGTGCGGTTCCCGCGTCGTTGGACACCACGCTCGTGTTGGGCACCTCGTCCTGCGTCTTGAGCGCGAAGTGCCAGGTGGAGTCGGTGGCGAGTCCGAACACGAACAACGTCTCGGCGGTGGTGGCGGCATGCGGCAGGGGTTCGCCGATCCAGCGGTCGAGGTCGGCCGCGGCCTGGAAGTTGCCGGCATTGATGGGGTCGTGCGAGACCTTCATGATGTAGGCACTCGCCGTTCCGGTCACACCGTCGTCGCCGGGGGCGGTCCACGTCAGGCGGATCTCGCCGGGGAACTGGCCGGGTGCCGCCACGAGGTCGCTGATCGTGGCGGGCGCAGTCACGTCGCCAACCGGGCCGCCGTTGCTCGCACAGATCGTCGGCGGATTGCGCACGGCGAACGTCGTCGTGCCGTTCGGGATGCAGCCCCACGCCTGGGTCTCGGGCACCCCCGACGGATAGACGACCACGTCCACGACGGTGGCGTTCAGGAGCCGGTCAGACACCAGGTAGACGGTGTCGCCGCCGTTGTTGAGCGCGGCCGTGCCCACCATCATGCGCACGACGCGGAACTCGCCGGGCTGGATGACCGGGTTGGTTCCGCATGAGACGTCGAGGTCCTCGGGGATGCGGCCACGCACGGCGACCTGGCTGATGGTGACCAGATCGTCGATCGCCCACCCGGTCAGATCCACGGCCGAGGGGCCGGCGTTGTAGATCTCGACCCACTCGTCCGGCCCGGTCTCAGCCCCCAAGGGATTCGGGTAGATCTCGTTGATCTTGAGCTGGGCGGCAGCGGGCAGCGCCAGCAGTGTGAGCGCTGCGGCAAGGATCAGGGCCCGGGCCTGAAGCGGCGCGCGGGACCCGAAAAAGACGTGTGACGGCAAGCCCATCGGGGAGGGCTCCTTCCGGTGCTAGGGGTTGAGCGGGATGCCTGTCTCAACGCAGAGAATACCAAGCTAGGGGACGAGCCCGATAGACCCGATTCTGACCCGGACGCGGGCAGTGCGGGTCCGGCCCCGCCACGCGTGCTCTCGCCGCTCGGCCCCGGCACGAGGTCGCCCCTTCACGGGGCCGAGAAGCCGTCCCCGGCCCAGTCGCCGCCGTGGCTCAGGCGCCCTTCTTCACCTCGTCCAGGTAGTTCATGCGCAAGTCGGTCAGCACCTGCGTGAGGACCCGCTGCTCGTCGCTCTCGAGATGGCCCTGGGTACGGCTCGCGATCGCGGCGAGTGTGTCGATGGTGTTGCGGGCGGCTTCGAGATTGCGCTCGAGCTTGCCCGTCATGGGATTCATGAGCTTGCCCAGTGCGACCATGGCGGCCTGCTGCAGCCCCAGCACCAACTGTAGGAAGAGCGCAGCGTCACGGCCCTTCTCGTGTTTGTCGCTCGTGCTCATGTCGCTCATGTCGCTC
>CAZADU010000026.1:0-10245 GCA_964483945.1 uncultured bacterium | reverse complement strand
CATATGGGGAGCGTACTTCCGGCCTGAACAGAGAGACAGGATTCATTTCGGCCAGGAGTCACTTCGGCCATGTGGCTGCGTCACCGATGGTCGCGCGCATCTTTCGGCTTGCCCCTCGAGCAGAACCCCCGGACAATCGAGCCGTCGTCGCCTGCACCGCGGACGGCGCGAAAGGTCGCCCATGCGAGCGCTGCCCGTCGTCCTTCTGGTCTTGATCGCGCTCGCGGCACCCGCCGCGGCCGAAGGCACCCGCGGTGGACACCGTGTGTGCCCTCCCGAATCAGAGTCAGGTGTACCGGAGCAGCACGACGCAACTGCTCACCGCCGCCACACCCGGCATTCACCAGTTCAGTGTTTCTCTGGGCGGCCCCGTCGCGCTGATGAAGGACTCCTATCTGCGCGTCACGTTCACCGAGGACGGGGCCGGCTGCACTGCACCGGGGACGCGGCCGCGGTTGGTGACCACGTCGGCGTGCAGCCTGTGCGTCGCGTGGAACTACTACGCCGCCGACAGGACGGACCTGTGCGACATCCTGTTCCCCGGCGATCCTCTCATCTGGGCCGCGGTGGACTCCTGCGTTTCGCCCGCGCTCACACCGGTCGAGGAGGCCGCTCCTCGCACGCTGGCACTCCGAGTGACCCCCAATCCGTCCCGCGCCGGCGTGCTGCTCCAGTTTGCGCTCGCCGAGCCTGAGGTGGTCTCACTCGACGTGCGCGACGTGGCGGGACGGCACGTTCGGAGCTGGCGCTCACTCGCGGCCACCGCTGGCCGAAACGCGGTGCGCTGGGACGGCCTCGATGATCATGGCCGGCAGGCACCTGCCGGGCTCTACCTCGTGACCCTGCGTACGCGCACACTGCGGGAGACTCGCCGGGTCATCCTCGAGCGCTGAACCGCGGCACGCAGCTCACGCGCGAGCTCGGCGTCAGCGGTGCGTGCTGGGCTCGACCGCTCGTTATGCGCCGCCTTCACTTCGCTCGCGGGACGGTCGCGCTTACTCGAGAACGACGAATCGCCCGCTCACGCGGCCCCGCGGTGACTCGACTCGTACGAAGTAGCAGCCGGCTGCCAGCCTTCGCGAGCCTTCGCCGCCGATCACGAACTGGTACGTCCCGGCGCCGACCTGCCTCTCGTCGGCCAGGCGGCGCAGCAGCCGGCCTTTCACGTCGTACAGGCTCACCCTGAGCCATCCCTCCTCGGGCAGTGCGATCGACAGCGTGGACCTCCCATACGAGGGATTCGGGAACACGACCGGCGCTGCGGCGCCCGATCCGGTGAACGGCGGCTCCTCGACACCGAGCGTACTGCCGGCGCAAGAGTAGGACGGGAATGCAATCAGGTTGGGCAGGGCCCCATCCTGGACGAGGAACAGTGTTCGTTGCTGGGGGCCCGAGCCGAACGAGCCGCAGAAGTCCCAGGGCACGATCGCGATGTCCTCGAAATTCCCCTTCGGCATGCCACTGTCCTGGACCTCGTAGCGGTCGAGCACTCCAAGTGAGGTGTTCGAGGTGAGCCGCGACACCTCGAGAGAATTCTTCGAGTCGCTCGGGTTGTGCCAGATGTAGAGCAACCCGATGCTTCGGTCGAAGGCGAGGCCGCACGTCTCGTTCGCCGAAGTCAGGAACGAGCCGTGGTTGATGAAGTCCTCTGAAGAGTCAGGGTTCACGTCGAAGACGTGGATCCGGCCCCCCACCTGGTGCGCGACGAAGATGAGGCCGTGCATGCCTCGCGTGCTCCCCAGGAACGAACTTCCGTCCGGGTAACGGAAGCCAGTGACGTACAAGGACCGGTCCGGGACGAACGCGAGTCCCTCAGCGCCATCTCCCGCAACCGTCTCGGGCGGCAGGGAGCGGCCGTTATTCGGCTGCTCCAGGTTCCAGACGTGCGAAACCCGCGCCGTGTCCGAGAGGTCGACACTTCGCGCGAGGCGTCCCTGACTCTCGGAGAGCGTGTAGAGCTCATCCGCCGAGAAGTCCACTTGGGTGCAGGACTCGAGGTCACCGCCGGTGGCGTTGGGCAGCACCAGCGTGCGAAGCACCTTGAACGTATCCGGCCCGGGTTCAAAGCCGACTTCCCAGACGGTGCGATTCTGCCGGATCAGCCACAGCGTCCCGGTCTCGGCGTTCCAGCTTGCGCCGCTCAGGTTGATCTCCCCGCCCGGAATCGGGATGGCGACGCCGATTCCTCCGAGCCATGGCGAAGCCGTGACATCCCCCGTCCTGAAGAACGCCAAGCTGAGAAACAGCAGCCAATGGGTTCGTGCGATGCGCATACGCCATCCATGAGCTTACGCTCGCGTTCGGCCGGTCAGCAATGGCGCAATCTCAGTTTTAGGCCCCCGCCCGGCAGTCTTTCGCGCCGCGTCGGCGTGCGCGAGCAGTCGCTTTCTTGGCCAGAATCTGTTCGGGAACCCTCGCGGCTCCGAGGAAGCTTGCCCCTCCATTCGGTCGAATCCGAGAAGAGCATTGGCTATGCTTCTGTTCGGTATTTGAAAACGGCAACATCACCATTTCATTCGGGCTAAACTCGCGCTATATTTAGCCTTTCGTGAGATTCAACCCCCAGCCCCCCTCAAAGCTCGGACCGATGATCCAGCCATCTCTGCCAGCCGCGGACAGCCATCCTCCATCGAGAGAACCCGCGTCCCGCCGCAGTATCCGCGTCCGATCCGCGTGGCCGCGTCGCATACTGGTGGCTGCGAGCTGTGCTGTCCTGGCGGTCGTCGCCGGCGTCGTGCTGTTCCTGCCGGTTCGCTTCCCCTCCGCCGTCAACACGTTTGCCACCATCACCCCCGCGAATCGCTGGCTCCTGATCAAGTCCACCGATGGCCAGCTCATCTCGAGCACGTTTAACTACAGGACCGGTCTGAGCGATGGCTTTCGCGTGTCAACGTTCAATCAGGGCAGCTCCGTGTACTTCTCGATCAACTCCTTGCTCGTACCCGGCCACGCGGTGACCATGGGCGACACGATCGCGAGCATCTACTCCACCGACGTGTCGGAACGCCTCATCGCGCTTAATGGACAGCTCGCGGCCGCGCGTGGCGCCTTGGCCGTGAACTCGACCGGCCAGAAGACGGCCGTCGTGACCGAGGCCGAACAGCGCCTCGAGTTCGCCAAGCGCAGAAGGCAGGAGCACCGGAAGGTCGAACGGCGCACGGTTCTCCTCTTCGAGCAGAGCTATATCTCGCAGGGGGAGTACGACCGCGTCGTCAGTGAAGCAAACGCACTCGATGACGAGATCACCCTCGCGGAATCAAATCTCGAGGTCGCGCGGACCGGAGCGAAGCCCGAGCAGCTCGACCTCGTGAACACCAACATCATCGCACTGCAGAGCGAGATCGACGCCGTCAAGCGCCGCGCCAGCACCCTGGTCCTGACCGCCCCGATCTCAGGCACGATCATGCCGACCTACTCGGGAGACACTTTGGTGTCCATCGCCGCGACGGAGTATCTCGCGCTTATTCCCGTCCAGCGGACCGACTACCTGCGTGTCGCAGAGACGAAAGCGGCGCGCCTCTCGGTCCGAGGTTTGTCGAAGGCCGTCCACGGCTCATTGATCAGCATGAATGGCGAGTTCAAGGTGCTCGGCGGCCGCGAGGTACTCATCGCGATCGGGCGTCTGGAGTCCCCGACCACCGATGTGATGCCCGGCATGCTGGTCCAGTGCCGCATCCACTGCGCGCCGGTGAGCGTGATCGAGTACGGGAATCGTCTGCTCCGGACCGCCGCCGCGTCGCGGTCCTTCCTCGGTGGCTTCTGATGAACGGGCGCGTGGAGTACAAGTACTTGGTCCCGAACGACCTCCTCCCGAACATCCGTGAAGACCTACTTCCCTACATGCGGGCCGATGCCCTGGGGGGCCAGCAACAAAATGGGGAATACACTGTCCGAAGCATCTATTACGACACTCCTGAACTGGAGTGTTACGACACCAAGATCGAGGGCCTCAAGATTCGCAGGAAGTTCCGCATTCGTGGCTACGACAAGCCCTTGCACGACAGTCTGGTATTCCTGGAGATCAAGCGGAAGTATGCGCAGTTCATCGAGAAGCACCGATCGCCTTTGCTGAGCAGGGATCTCGAGGCTTTCCTAGCTTGCACGGATGTCGACAAGTACATCATCCCATCCGCCGGTTCGGACCGCGAGCTGAAGGATGCCCAGCGCTTCCTCTACCACTATCACCGCCGCAGGCTCGTGCCTGCCGTGCTCGTCGTCTACGACCGGGAAGCATTCCTGGGCAAGTTCGATCCGTCGATTCGCATCACGTTCGACAAGAACTTGCGGGGGGCCACCTCCCCATCTCCGTCGATCCTTTATGACGAAGCATGCCTCCAGCCCGCCATGTATCACTCGTGGATCTTCGAGGTGAAGTTCTTCCGCTGCGCACTGCCCGCATTCGTTCGTTCGATCATCAGGCGATACGAATTGCCGCGCATGGCGCTATCGAAGTACGCGATCTGCCTGGACTCCCACCCGACCATCTCCTCCCGTTCACCTTGGCGCGAACGGCTATTTGCGGCCAGCTCGAACTCCGCCTAGAACCTGAGCGATCCATGCCCACCAACCTCGGAAACGCTCAACTCTTCCCCATCACGGGTATGGGCATCGTTGCGAACATCGTGGTTGCCCTGTTGTGCGGGCTGTTCGTCGCGTGGATCTACCGAGTCTCCTACCGTGGGCCCGGCTATTCCATTGCATTCGTGAACTCGCTCGTTTACCTGACGATGATCACGGCGGTCATGATCCTGGCCATCGGCAGCAATCTGGCATCGGCCTTCGGGCTCGTGGGAGCCATGTCCATCATCCGGTTCCGCACCGCGGTGAAGGACACGCAGGACATCGTGTACATCTTCTTCGTCCTGGCGGTGGGGATGGCGGCCGGCGGCGGCTACCACAAGGTCGCCATCATCGGGTCGCTCGCGGTCGGGGGGATGATCTTCCTGTTCTCCAGGACGGGCTCCTTCGCGTCCAAGAAGGAGGAGTACCTGCTGCAGCTCTCCTATAGCCCCAACGGAGACGGCACTCCCCCATACCTCGGGGTCTTACAGCAGTACTGTCGGGCCCACCACGTCGTCAATACGCGGTCTGTGGGCAGCAATGGCGAGTCCCTTGAGCTTTCGTACTACGTGAAGCTGCGGGACAAGGGCAAGGACAGCGATTTCGTACGCGCGCTCGGGCAGGCGGCTGGCGTTTCTCGAGTCAGTCTCTACTTCGATGAGGAGGAGTTCTAGCCATGAGTCCGAAGCGGCCAGCTATGCCTGGCCGTGTCGCCCTTAGGCTCCGGAACTCGGCGCGCGAGCGTCCCACTCGGCGCGGGCGGATCGCGAGGCTCTCGACCGGGAGCGTCATGCTCGCCGAGGCCCTTGTGGTGCTCGGCTCTCTTGGATGCGCGGACTCACAGCCCACCTCGCCTTCCCTGCCCTCGTTGCCGTCTCTGGGATCCTACGGATTGACCGTGACGGAACCGTCCGACCTGGCGATCGATGAAACGGGCACGATCCTGTGGACCGTGACGAACGACCCCGACAGCGTCTACCAGTTGACCACGACCGGAACTCGCGTGAAGACGCTCAAGTATTCCGGGCAGGATCTCGAGGGCGTCGCCTACGATCCTGCGACCCAGACGCTCTGGGTCGCAGAAGAGAATCAACGCTCACTCGTTCAACTCGACCTCGATGGCAATGTCCTGGCTCGGCACGATCTTAGCCTCACGGGCGAGCCGAACAGCGGCCTGGAGGGCATCTGTCTGGACGCCGGCGGTGCGATGTTCCTGTTGAACGAGAAGCTCCCCGGGATGTTCATCCCACTGAATCCCGACGTGAGCATCGCTTCCAAGGACACCCTCACGTTCGCGGGCGACTACTCCGGGATCTGCTACGAGCCGGGTTCCACCAACTTCTGGATCGTCAGTGACCAGTCGCATCGGCTGTACCTGTGGAGCAAGACGACCGGGGTCACCAAGGAGTACGACCTGCCTTTCCTCAAGGCCGAGGGCGTCGCCTTCGACCCCGCGACCAATCGCGTCTACGTCGTCAGTGACTCTGAGAACCGACTGTATGTCTACCAATACACCCCTTAGCCCGGCTCCCGCAGCGCGCCCTCGTGGCCACGTGGCGACTGGAGGGACCGGGGCATTGGCACGAAGACTCAGTGCCTCGCTGCTCGGCCTGCTGGCCATCGCTCCCGCGGCCTGGCGCGCCGAGGCGAAGCCCCCCGCCTCGACAGACGCGGCCTCACTGCCCCTGATCGCCTCGCACGCCTTGAGCGTCTCGGAGCCCTCCGACCTGGCGATCGACGAGTCCGGCAAGACTTTGTGGACGGTCACCGACCGGCCGGGAAGGGTCCATCAGCTCACGCTGGAGGGGAAGCTGATCAGGACGCTCAAGTTCGTGGGCGACGACCTCGAGGGCATCGCCTACGACCGTTCCGATCGCACCTTGTGGGTCGCCGAGGAGAGCCTGCGGGAGATCGTACACCTCGACCTCGAGGGGAACGTCCTGTCGAGACACCCGCTCGGCCTGAAGGGCGAGAGCAACAGCGGGCTCGAGGGGCTCTGCCTGGATGCCCAGGGCAACATGTTCGCACTCAACGAGAAGAAGCCGGGGCTCTTCCTGGAACTGAACGCGAATCGTTCGATCGCGGTCCGGCGTCCGGTCTCCTTCGCCGGGGATTACTCGGGGATCACGTATGACCGAGGGCGAGACGGCTTCTGGATCGTGAGCGATCAGTCCGAGACGCTCTACCTGTGCGATCGGCAGGCCGGAGTCCTCAAGCGATATCGCCTGCCCTTCCCCAAGGCCGAAGGGGTCGCCGTGAACGAGGCCGAGAAGCGCATCTACATCGTGAGCGATTCAGAGAAGAAGCTGTATGTCTTCCGGCTCGAGGACTGAGCAGCGTTCCAACCGCGTGTGCGATCGGGTCGCTGGCGTTGGGCACGGCGTTTGGTGTGCGCGCCGGCCTCGTGCCTCGTCCCGCATGGGCACTTGACGAGCCCCGCACGCGCGGGTTCTCTTCTGCCGCGAGAACGTTGCTGAGGCCTCTCTGCTGGGCGTGAAGCCTGAAGTGCCGGATGGGCACCGGCGGAGAGCACCCGCAGTTCGCCGTGCACGCACAGGAGGCGCGATCACACGATGAAGAGTCACCTCGAGGCGACGCTTCAGGAGGATCTTGAGGAGATCCGCAGCAAGGTCATCCTCATGGGCGAGTTGGCTGAGGCGGCGGTTCGCGGCGGCATTCGCGCCGTGCTCGACAAGGATCGTCCGGGTGCCTACGGGGTCATTCTGCGGGATCGGTACATCGACCAGGCGGAAAACGAACTCGATCGGCTCTGCCTGCGATTCCTGGTCCGTCACCAGCCGGCGGGGGCCACGCTCCGGTTCGCCTACGCGTGCATCCGGATCAACCTCGAGCTCGAACGAGTCGGCGACTATGCCGAGGCAATCGCCCGTGAGGCTCTCCGCCTGAGCAAGATCGACGTCGCGCTGCCGCTCGATCGCCTGCAGCAGATCGCCGCTCTCGCCGAACCCATGCTTCACGACGCGATACGGTCGTTCGTCGAACAGGACGCCGGCCTCGCCAGCCAGACGATCGAAACCGACGAGGCGGTGGATCTGCTTCGGGACAAGCTGATCAAGGACGTCACGCGGGAGTTCCGCGACGGCAAACTGCCCTTCGAGGCGCTGTTTCCCCTGATCATGGTGATCCGGCGGCTCGAGCGCGTCTCCGACCAGGCTCGCAACATCAGTATGGAGGCGCTCTACCTGTGCACCGGCGAGATCATGAAACACGCCGGCTCCTCCACATTGCAGGTGCTCTTCGTCGACGAGCGCAGCTCGTGCCGAAGCCTGATGGCCGAGCACATCGGCCGGTCGCTGGCGGAGCCCGGCTTCGACTTCTCGAGCGCGGGTCTGGACCCGCTGCCGATCACGGCCGCGACCGCGAGCTTCATGGCTTCGAAGGGCTTTGACGTCACCCGCTCCGTGCCGAGGGCGCTGACGTCGCTGGAGGACCTCGAGGACCAGGACGTGATCGCGCTGCTCGCCACGGAAGCCAAGCGCGCCTTCCCGCGCCGCCCGCGCAAGGCGGTCCTCATCGAGTGGCCCGTCGAGGATCCCAGTCTCGCGACCGGGAGTGAGGCCGAGGTGCGCGCCGCCTACCAAGCAACCTATACCTATCTTGAGACCCACATTCGCGAACTCGTCGCAGCCATTCGTGACACCGGGAGGCAGGAATGAGCATGTCGAACCGTCTCACCAGCAGAGGAACACCGCTCGTGGCCGGCTTGGTCGTCGCCGTGAACTGCCTGCTCGCTGGCTGCGGAGGGGGCAAGCAGGCACCCGGCCCGGCGCAGACGACGATCCAGGTCAAGGGCTCCGACACCATGGTCAACGTCGCGCAAGCCTGGGCGGAGGAGTATCGCAAGGTCGCCCCGTCGGTGCAGGTCGAGGTGTCGGGAGGCGGCTCGGGCGTGGGCATCGCAGCGCTCGAGAGGGGCACGATCGACATCGCCAACTCCAGCCGCAACATGAAGCCCGAGGAGATCGAGCAGGCCAAGCGCAACACGTCCAAGGAGCCCAAGGAGTTCGTCGTCGGCTTTGACGCGCTGGCGGTCTACGTCCATAAGGACAACCCGATGGAGGAGATCACGTTCGAACAGCTCGCCCAGATCTTCAAGGAGGGCGGCTCGACCAAGAGCTGGTCGCAGCTCGGCGTGACCATCCCGGGTGCGACCGACGCCGAGATCGTGCGCGTGAGCCGGCAGTCCAGCTCGGGAACCTACGAATTCTTCCGCGAGCACGTGCTCGAGAAGCATGACTTCATGCTCGGTTCGCGCGACATGAACGGCTCCAAGGAGGTGGTGGAGCTCGTGGGCAACACCAAGACCGCCATCGGCTACAGCGGCATGGGTTACGCGACGCCGGAGGTCAAGATGCTCAGGCTCTCGCGAAAGACCGGCGAGCCTGCCATGGCGCCCACCGTGGCGAACACCCTGAACAAGAGCTACCCGCTCGCTCGTTCCTTGCTCATCTACACGCTCGGCGAGCCACAGGGCGAGGTCAAGAACTACATCGAGTGGATTCTCTCGCCGGCCGGTCAGCGGATCGTCGAGGAAAGCGGGTACGTGCCGGTCGTCGCCGGGGCGCAGGCGCCGTGACGGCATGAACACGGAGGCGCCCGACCCAGGCAGGACGCCGCCGGTGGCTGGACCCGCGGGGACCCGCGAGGCCGTTGTGCAACTGTTCGGCTCGGGCGGCACCGCTGCCCGCCCCCGCCGCTCGATGGCCTCGTTGCTCGCCGAACGGGCGCTGGAGGTCGCCATACGCATTTCCGGCGTCAGCGCGATCGTGTTCGTGCTGGCGATCTTCTTCTTCATCTTCCGGGAAGCGGCGCCGGTGCTTTTCTCGCGGGATTTCAGCCTGCTGGAGTTCCTGTTCAGCACGCAGTGGTATCCCACCTCGGCGTCCAATGTCCGCTATGGGACGCTCGCCCTCACGCTCGGTTCACTGAGCGTCACCGTGGTCGCGGTCGTCCTGGCGGTTCCCTTCGGGCTCGGCGCGGCCATCTTCGTCTCCGAGTTCTGCGGTCCCCGGCTCAAGGAGACCCTCAAGATCGTGATCGAGCTGCTGGCCGCCATCCCGAGCGTCGTCTGGGGCTTCATCGGACTCACCGTGATGAGCAAGATCACGATCTCGCTCACGGGGGCGCCGGTCGGGGTCAACCTACTCAACGGCGGGGTGATCCTCGGGCTCATGAGCGTGCCGATCATCGTCTCGATCGGCGAGGACGCGCTCAAAGCCGTGCCCGACTCCTACCGTGAGGCCTCGCTCGCCATGGGTGCGACCCGTTGGCAGACGGTGTACCGCGTACTGATCCCGGCCGCCCGCAACGGCCTGCTCGCCGCCGTCTTGCTGGGCGTGGGCCGCGCGGTCGGCGAGACCATCGCCGTGCTGATGGCAACCGGGCACGCCGTCCAGGTGCCCCATAGCCTGCTCGACTCGGTCCGCACCCTGACCGCGAATATTGCGGCGGAGCTCGGCGAGGCGCCGGCGGGCTCGGATCACTATCGCGTGCTGTTCCTCACCGGAACGCTCCTGTTCATGATCACGTTCGTAGTGAACTTCAGCGCGGATCTGGCGATTCGCGGCGTGCGCAGGCGCTGAGTCCTCGTGAGCACCGTTCCGGGCTTGGCGCTCTTCTCGAGGACTCCCAACGTCGTTCGCAAGGAGCGCACCGAGGCGCTCG
>CAZADU010000025.1:0-2266 GCA_964483945.1 uncultured bacterium | reverse complement strand
CCAACGTCATGCGCAAGGAGCGCACCGAAACCATCGCGAAGTGGGTATTCCTGTTCATGATCACGTTCGTGGTAAACTTCAGCGCGGATCTGGCGATCCGCGGCGTTCGCAAGCGCTGAGCCAGCATGAACACTGCTCCGGGCACCGCGCGCTTCGGTAAGACCGCCAACGTCATGCGCAAGGAGCGCACCGAGACCATCGCGAAGTGGGTATTCCTCTTCATGTCGGTGGCGATGATCGTACCGCTGGTCGCGATCATCACTTACCTGCTCTATCGCGCCGCCCCCTCCCTGTCCTGGGAGTTCCTCGTGGACGTGCCGCGCAAGGGGATGCGCGAAGGCGGGATCTGGCCGGCCTTCGTCGGCACCCTCAACCTGGTCGGGCTGTCGCTCGCCGTCTCGGCCCCGATCGGCGTGCTCGCCGCCATCTACCTGCACGAATACGCCCGGGACAACTGGTTCAACCGCGTCATCAACCTCGCGGTGATCAACCTGGCCGGCGTGCCCAGCATCGTGCACGCGCTTTTCGGCCTGGGAGCATTCGTGTATGCCGCGAAGTTCGGCTACTCCGTGCTGGCGGCATCGCTCACGCTCGCCATCATGACGCTCCCGGTCATCACCCCCAGCACCCGCGAGGCACTGGCCTCGGTGCCCATGTCGTTCAGGGTGGCCTGCTGGAATGTCGGCGCGAGCCGGTGGCAGACCATCCAGGGGGTCGTACTTCCCAACTCGATCAGCGGGATCCTGACCGGAGTCATCCTCCAGGTCAGTCGCGCCGCCGGCGAGACGGCGCCGATCATGTTCACCGGAGCCGTGTTCTTCAAGTCCGTGGAGCGTGGCGATCTGTTCCCGTTCGGACTCACCGATCAGTGCATGGCGCTGTCCATGCATCTCTATACCGTCTCGACTCAGGTGCCGAATGTGCTCGAGTCCATTCCCTATGCCACGGCAATCGTGCTGCTGGGCTCGGTCCTGATGGTCAACGCCACCGCCATCACACTGCGCGTTTGGCTGCGCCACCGGAAGCGGTGGTAGTGCCATGAGCGCCGGAACCAAGACGATCGAGGTGGAGGATCTGCGGCTCTCCTACGCCGGCCGCGAAGTGCTCCATGGCATCAGCTTCGACATCCACCGCAACGAGATCTTCGGCATCATCGGCCCGGCCCAGTCCGGCAAGAGCTCGCTGCTGTCCTGCTTCAACCGCACCATCGACTTCAATCCGGACGCCGTGGTCTCGGGCTCGATCCGCCTCGACGGCGAGGACATCCGGCGCGTCAAAGATGTTTACGGTCTGCGGAGGAGGATCGGCATGGTGGCGCCGCTGCCGGTCGGACTGCCGCTCTCGATCTACGACAACGTGGCATTCGCTCCGCGCGCGGCGGGGCTCAAGAGCAAGGATGCGCTCGACGCGATCGTCGAACGATGCCTGCGCCAGGCGGCCCTGTGGGACGAGGTGAAGGACCGGCTCAGAAACCTGGGCACGGCCCTCTCGGGCGGCCAGCAGCAGCGGCTCACCATCGCCCGGGCGCTGTCCCACGAGCCCGAGATCCTCTGCCTCGATGAGTTCTCGATCGCCATCGATCCAGTCACGACGATGCGCATCGAGGACGTGCTCAAGGAACTGCGGCAGCACATCACGATCGTGCTCGTCACCAATCTGGTGCAGCAGGCCCGGCGGCTGACCGACCGCACCATGTTCCTGTGGGAAGGAAAGATCGTCGAACTGGACACCACCGAGGTGATCTTCTCGGAGACCCCGGCCGAGCATCGCACTTACGAGTACGTGAGAGGGATCTTCGGATGAGCAGCCCCGGGGCCGTGTCCATCGCCACACGCGAACTCAACCTCTGGTACGGCACGTTCCAGGCGCTCATGGACGTCTCGGTCCAGATCCGTCCCCGGCTCATCACCTCGCTCATCGGTCCCTCGGGCTGCGGCAAGACCACGTTGCTGCGCTGTTTCAACCGGGTCAACGAGCGCTACGGCTACGTGCGCACGACCGGCGAGATCGAGATCATGGGACAGAACATCTACGCTCCGGAGATCTCGCTGGTCGAGCTGCGCCGGGCCGTCGGCATGGTGTTCCAGCGCCCCAATCCGCTTCCGCTCTCGGTCTACGAGAATGTCGTGTTCGGCCTGCGCATCCATGGCGAGGGCGCCGAACTCAAGCGCTCCAACCTCGACGCCACGGTGGAGCAGGCGCTGACTCAAGTCGGCCTGTGGAAGGACCTCAAGGACCGGCTGCACTCGAGCGCGACCCTGCTGCA
>CAZADU010000024.1:0-5374 GCA_964483945.1 uncultured bacterium | reverse complement strand
TACGTGCCGCGCAACGAATCCGAGATCCAGCGCCTGTTGAACGACTCGCGCGACGCCGAGAGCGCCGTGCTGACCGACGTCGAGCGCACGCGCGAGTTGGCGATCGACGCCGACGGCCGTGCCCGCATCATGAAGGGTGAGCTGGAAGCCACGCGCGTGCGCCGTGACGTGGCGCGCCGCGCCAAGGATGCAAAGGCGATGGCTGAGTTGGAGCAGGCGTTTCAGCGCCAGGACCGCGAACAGACGTACCTCGAGGGACTGCGCGACGCCATGCGTGCCGACATCGATCGGCTGACGGCCGAGCGCGAGGCGGTCGCCAGTCGCACCAAGGCGCTCGAACTGGAACTGCGCGTGGTGCAGCGCAACCGCGAGCTGACACGCCCGCCGCCGGCGTCCGCCAGCGCCCGCGCGGCGTCCGCGCCGGTTCCCGCCCCCAGCCCGGAAGCGCTGGCTCACTATCGTGGGCTGCTGCGCGACATGCTCGAAGCACAACGTTCGGCCGCCGACCGCTGGGCCACGGCGGCCGAGCGGCGCCGGCTGCTCGCCGAGCGGAAGATCCGACAGTTGGACGCGCTCACGCGCCTCTCGGCGCCGCCGCCGAAAGGGAGGTAGTCCCATGAACATCGCACGCCCCGCCGCGCTAATCACGCTTCTGCTGCTTGCCGCCTCGTGCGCGAAGAAATCCGAGCCGCCAGCCGCCACCGGCAACGCGACGTGGCCGCCACCCGAGTCCGCGCCGGCCGGATTCATCCCCGACCGCCTGCGCGGCGACTGGGTGGTGTACGCGCACCGTGTGATCGGCGAGAGCGAGGTGACGGAGGACGAGGCGGTGAGCTTCCGCGGCCGACCCGTCACGTTTACGCTCGACTATGTGGCGTTCGGCCCCGACACCTGCCGTCAGCCCACTTACCGCGCAGCCATGCTGCGCGCCGACAGCGTGCTGGCCACCGACTACAGCGCGTCACCGTCGCAGTTCGGATTCGTGGGCGGTGCGACGGCGATCGTGACGCGCACCGAGGTGCTGTGCGGCGAGCAGCGCTGGACGAGCCCGCCGGGCCTCGTGCTCGACATGCCCGACGGCCGCGTCTACCTGCTGTGGAACGACACGTTCTTCCAGCTCGAACGGAAGTGACCGCCGGCCGGAGGCCAGCGCCGATCACGGAGGCGACCATGCTCGAGAAACGACGGCTGCTGGAGCTGATGGACCGCGCCTGGTGCGCGAAGGCGTGGCACGGCCCGGCACTGCTCGAGGTGCTCGACGGCGTCACGCCGGCGATGGCCGCGAAGCGGCTGGTGAAAGGTGCTCACACCGTCTGGGAGCGGTCGTGGCGTTCCCCGAGACGAAGCTGGGCCGTCTGCGCCCGGACCAGGAGACCACATGGTACGTCCTGATCCACGGCCAGATTCAGCACCAGCTCTACCACGCGGGGCAGATCGCACTGCTCAAGCGGGGGATGGGCAAGGGGGGCTGAAGTCGACGCGGCCGCGCACCCTGAAACGGCCGCGCCCGCTCGCGCGGGCGCGGCTTCCGGTCACCCGATTCCCGCGGGGCTCGCCCCCGCCCGCCGGCCTCAATGGAGCACCACCACACGCTTCGTCACGGCCGGACCATGGCTGCGCAGTTTCACGAAGTAGACGCCGGCGTCGAGCGCGCTCAAGTCCCACGACGTCTCATGCACACCGGCCGCGCGAGCCCCTTCCTCGATCGTGCCCCGCAAACGGCCTGCGACGTCGTAGAGGCCCAGGTGCACCAAGCCGGGCGCGTCGAGCTCGTACCGCACCCGCAATGCTCCGTTCCGATCGTCCACCTCGATCGGTTTGCGCTGTGTGCCCGGCACCGCGCACGGACCCATCACGTCGAACGTGGCGGGATCCACGTCGAACGTGGCGGGATCCACGTCGCACGGTGTCGTCTCGAAGTGAGGTGCGCACACCTGCATATGGCCCGTACTGCTCAGCCCGAGCCGGTCGGTGGCCGTGAACTCGATCACATAGGTGCGACCATCGCCACCCGGGTTGTGCTCGGCGCGCAGCATCACGCGGCTGCCGACGATGCGCGCGTCGGGGCAGTTGCCCACGACGTCCGGAGTCACCGGATTCTCGTCCGACAGCACGCGATCGATCGTCAGTGTGAACGGATCGCCTTCGGCGTCGGTGACGCCGAGCAGATCCACCGCCATGAACTGGCCGTTGGCAGGCCACAGTCGGTCGATCGACGGCCGTGCGGCGGCAACGTCGGGCGCGCTGTTCGCGCGCTGGTAGCGCACGAGTTGCCCGGCTTCCGTGCTGAACCACACCACGCCGTTCGGGGTTCCCCAAACGCCGTGGACCGTGCCGAGCGAACTTGGCGGGGCCAGCTGGTTCCACGACGCACCGTTGAACCGCAGCATGTGGCCCTCGCCGCTCACCACGCCCGTGGCGTACACGTCGTTGCCTGCGGCGCCCCAGAGGTGGTACCCACTGCCGATGTCGGGTATGTGCCCGCTCATCGGATCGAGCAGCACCGGCACCCAGATGCCGTCATGGCGGTTGGGGTCGCTCTCGTTGTACTTCCACAGCTTGATGCCGGAGTTGTCTCCGTCATCACCGATCGCGTACATCTGCAGCTGGCCGTTCGCATCCCGCATGCCCCACGCATTCTCGACATGCCCGAAATCGAAACCGGCCTGGACGCACGCCCAAGCGCCATTGTCGTAAAGGAAGTGACAGTCACCGGACATCACGACCAGACCGCCGCCGCCGATATCCACCATGCCGCCCTCGGCGGACTCGTCGCTCGGCAGCTCGAAGAACGGAGTCAGTCGGGTGCCGTCGTGGCGCAGGATGGCGCGGTCGATCTTGAAGTAGAAGTTGCTCGGTTCTCCGAGCATGGTATGGACGCGACCGAGGTAGTAGCCCGGCAGCTCCTCGCGCACCCAGCTGCCGCCGCTCATGTGATAGAGCCGCGCCTCGCCCGCCTGCGACGTGGTGCTCGCGAACAGGTCGGTGTTGCCGTACCCCATCAGGGCCACGGCCATCTCGCCCGGCGTACGCAGCGTGATCGACCACTGAGTGCCGTCGTAGCGGTAGAGGTTGCTGGACCAGTTTTGTGACGGCTCGCTGGGCGGATTCGGCAACCGCTCGCCCTCGACGGGGTCCTCCAGCGTGTTGGGCATCAGGCGCGGCGGGTACTTCGCCCACACGTAGACGACACCGTTCGGCGCCGCCCACACGTCGCCGAGCACGGCGCCCGCGGGCAGGCCGGGGATGCTGAGCACGTCCCAGCCTTCGGATTCGCCGCCCGGCAGTGGCGGTGGTGTGCCCGGATCGATGCGAGGGCTGTCCTGCGCGGCAACTGAACTGGCCAGCAACAGAAACGCGCTTCCCACGATGAGGGTTGCGCGCCAGAACGACTTCAGGGCATGCAGACGACCTGAACCGCCTTCGAGCGGCCGGTCCACGATACGGACGATCTTCTGTGACATGACATGCTCCTTCCCGGTTGGCGGCGGGCAGACTCGGCGCTCGCCACATTCCGGCGGTGACGGAATCGGTTCTCTCCCTTGGTCCCGCGGGGGGACCTCGCGAGCCTCTCCGGGCTCAGCGCAAGATGTTGCGCGCGGCCGCTACTCTCGGTTCGCGGCGCGCGCGCGGCCGGACCGGAAGTTCATGCCTTCCGGCCCGGATCAGCTTGCGGGCCACCGCCAGCGGTTCGCTGATGGAAAGCTCGACCGCGCCTGTCGTGCGAGCGGTGACCCGATAGAGTCCAGTCAGTAGCCAACCCGCGCCGCGCAGGACCCAGTCCAGAGGCTCGAATGCGCGCTCTCGCGCGTTCTGGGCTCCATGCTCACCCGTGGCCCGCGTGTAGGAGCCTCGGTGTGGGGCGGCAGTTCGGCGGTGCGCCGTCTGCGCAGCCTGGGTCCTGTTGTCCATGATCCCCTCAGCGGTTGCGGTCCTGCGGGACCTGGTGGCTCCGGTCTCTCTCGCCGCGAAGCTTCGGCGCGTGTGGCCTATCCACAAAGCAGTATCGGCGGATGCTCGCGCACGACAATCACCACAGGGGAGGGCTTGCGGCGGATGACACGCAATTGCCACGCGCATATGTCATGAGCAGGGCTACGCACCGTGTTGCAGAGAGTGTGCGCCACGTGCGAGCCCCGCCGGTGGCGCGAGCGAGCGTCGCGGCCGCGATGCGCGGCCGGTCTGCGGCGCGGCTACCCGAAGAACAGGTAGGTGACGAGGATCGCCGCGATCACTCCCACGACCTCGGCCGTGAGCGCGCAGCCGAGCGCGTGGCGCGTCTTCTTCACGCCCACGGAGCCGAAGTACACGGCGAGCACGTAGAATGTGGTTTCGGTGCTGCCCTGGATCACACACGAGAGCCGGCCTCCGAACGAATCCGGGCCCAGCGTCTTCATGGTCTCCACCATCATGCCGCGCGCCCCACCACCCGAGAGCGGTTTGATGATCGCGGTCGGAAGGCCGTCCACCCAGCGCGTGTCCAGGTGCCAGTGCGCCACGCCCATCTTGATCGCATCGAGTAGGGCTTCGAGCGCACCGCTTGCTCGCAGTGCGCCAACGGCCACGAGCATCGCGACCAGGTACGGCACGATGCCGATGGCAACCTGGAAGCCCTCTTTGGCGCCCTCGATGAACGTCTCGTAGAGCGGCAGCTTGCGGCGTGCGCCCGCGAGCAGGAACAGCGTGATGAGACCGAGCAGGGTGGCGTTCGCGAGCAGCGCGGACTGAGTCGCCACGGCCGTCGCGTCGAGATGCGAGAAGTGCCAGACCAGCCCCGCCACGGCCAGGGTCAACCCGCCGACCCACGCCAGCACGTAGCGATTCCACAGGTTGAGTTTCTGGATGGACGCCACCAGCAGCAAGCCGAACAGGTCGCTGATGAACGTGGCGATCAAGATAGGCACGAACACGTCGGCCGGGTTCGCCGCGCCCAACTGCGCGCGGAAGGTCATGATCGAGATGGGCACCAGCGTCACTGACGACGCGTTCATGACCACGAACAGCACCATGTCGTTGGAGGCGCGGTCGGGCTCGGGATTCAACGACTGCAGCTCCTTCATCGCCTTCAAGCCCAGCGGCGTGGCGGCGTTGTCGAGCCCCAGCATGTTGGCGGAGCGGTTCATCACGATCGCACCGCTCGCGGCGTGGCCGGCGGGGATGCCGGGGAACAGCCGCTTGAACAGCGGGCCGACGAGCCAGGCGATGAACTCGGTGATGCCGCCCTTTTCGGCGATGCGCATGAAGCCGAGCCACAGGCTCATCACGCCGGTCAGGCCGAGCGCGATCTCGAAGCCGGTCTTGGAGGAATCGAACAGCGCGGCCACGACGTCCTTGAGGGCGTCGGGCCTGGCGCCCGTCGCGGCCTGCATCCCGG
>CAZADU010000023.1:0-3582 GCA_964483945.1 uncultured bacterium | reverse complement strand
GGCGATGCCCCCGCGCACGATGGGTGAGCGGCCGACGGGCAGCGCCAGCAGCAATGCCGAAAGCGCGAGACCGGTGCCGAGTGCGGTAGTGGGCAGGTGAAGGTTCATCGCCTGCAACTTCTCGAGGCCCTTGTCGAGCGTGGCCAGGGGCGACAATTGCGCCGCCAGCGCTTCACGCTCGACGGCGGAGCGCGCCACCAATTCAGCGCGCCTGGCCTCGAGCATCCGCTGCGCCGAGCTCACGAACGTCTCCCCCGGACCCACTCCCTGTCCTTGCGAAGCTCGGAGATCGTGGTGGCGAACATCGGCGGGCGGCGCTTGAGCCAGGCCCGGAGCCCCAATCCCGTCCCGGCAGCCGTGAGCAGGAGCACCAGCGCCGCGATCCCCAGCACGGTCACGCGGTTCTCGTCTCCCACCACCATCAGCAGGTAGAGGAGCCCGAACACGATGGCAAGGTGAAGAGACCACAGGATCACGAACAGAAGGAGCATCATGCGCACCAGATTCGCGCGCTCCTCGGCCCACTCCAGCGCGAGGATCTGAAGACGCGTCTCGAGCAGCCCCAGCAGGCTGTCGCCGAGGCGTCGCACGGAGCCGCCGAACCAGGGCCGGCGGCCGGACTCTTTCGATTCGCTCACGACATGCCTCAGCGCCTTGCGATGAGCACGCCGACGAGCAGTCCCGCCGCGGCCGCGATGCCGACCGCGCCCCACGGGTGCTCGTGCACGTACTGGTCGGTCGCCTTGGCCGCATCGTTGAGGCGCGCCATCACCTCGGCGTCGAGTTCTTCGATCTTGACCTTTGCCGTGCGGAGCGATTCCTGCACCTTGGCCCTGGCGGCGGTGGCGCGCTCGTCGAGGTCTCCGGCGGTGGCTTTGAGGAGTTCCTCGGAGTCGGCGACGACGGCTTTGAGATCGGACAGCAATTGCTCACGGGCGACACCTGTGGCCTCACTCACGATGAACCTCCTCGATGGGAAACTGGGCAGAACAGTTCGATGAGAGTTGAACGAGGTATAGGCTAGCGGCTGCGACGGGGCCCGGCAATCACGCGGCCACCGGAGGCGTCACAGGCTGTGTTCCCAAAGCACGGCGACCCTCGCATGAGTTTGCGAGGGCCGCCGAGAAGGCACTTGGGGGTCTGGCCGACGATTGCCGCCTGCAGCCGCCGCGGCCGTGCGAAACAGGACTAGCGCCGGCCGCCACCACCTCGCGAGCCACCACCTCGCGAGCCGCCACCTCGCGAGCCGCCACCACCACCGTGCGAGCCACCATAGGAAGACGAGGGACGGCTGGCGCCGCTCTGCCTCGCCTGTGCATCACGGCCAAGGTTGGAAGGCGACTGGCTGGGCGTGCGCGAGCCAGATCCCGAGCCCGCCCCTGTGGAAGGGGACTTCCACTGCCCCTGGTCGCGCGACTGCCAGCTGCCGTTGGAGGACTGCTTGTGCACGTTGCCGCCCTTGTCGGCATACACGTTGTTCGGGCCCTTCGCGACGCGATCGGCCTTCTGCACACCCGCATCCTTCTGCATCGTGCTCGGGGCATTGCGGGTCTTGTTGTTGGAATTGTTGTAGAGGTTATTGTTCGCCGGCATCGTCGAGGGTTTTGATCCGCCAACACCACCGGGTCCGCCAATACCACCCGGTCCACCGACGCCACCGGGACCGCCGACGCCCCCCGGCCCTCCGACACCGCCGGCTCCGCCCGGCCGGCCCGGATACCCACCCGGATGGCCGCCATAGTAGGGCGGTCGATAGCCGCAGGGCGGGTAGTAGCCATGGCCATAGTGAGCGCCGTACATGCCGCCGAAGCCCACGCCGACAACCATGAAGCCATTGCTCACGGTCATGCCGAAGCCCCATCCGGTGTACGGGTTGTAGGTCACGTGCATGCCGTAGGTCACCGGCCGCGGGTAGTACACGTACGGCGTGGCGTATGGAGGGTAGTACCATCCGGTGCCGTAGATGGGCACGCCGTACCACGGATACGAGTAGATGTAGCCGGGCGTGTAGCCCACGTACACCACTTGCGGCGTGGACTCATACACCGTCACGTAGGTCACGTTGTAGACGGGCTCGGACGGCGGGATCTTCTTGATCTCGTCCATCGGAACGCTGTCGGCCACGGCCCAGGGGCCGGTGGCCGCGCTGGCCAAGAACCACACCGCCTGGTCGCAGGCGTAATACTTGCCGCCGATGCGCAGAACCTGGGATTGCGTGTTCACGGCGTACTCGACGACCGTGCCGTCGATCTTCTTGAACTGCGGCTCGCCGTCGTACTTCACTTCGACCTTGGCCTTCGAGCGCTCGATGGCAGAGGTCTGGGGCACGTAGGCGTCGAGCATCGCATCCTCGGCCTCGGGCGTACCGGCCACCGACACGCGCACGTCGCCGAGCGGCGAAGCCGGGGGGATGTCCTTGAACGCGGCGGGCAGCTGGTCCGGACGCACCACCGCCCACGGCCCTTCCAGCGAGGCCGCGCCGTACCAGCGGCCCGAGATCAGCACGAACACCTTGCCGCTCGCGACCTCACGCACCACCCTGCTCTCGGTGTTCGAGATATACATGAGCGCGCCCTTGTCGAGCGCCTGCCACGACGGAGCACCATCGCTCGAGATCAACTCGGTGGGCACGGTCACAACGACGATCCTCGGCACCTTGGCTGGAGCAGGGGTGGACGAAGTGTCCTTCGGGACCACCTTCGCGACCTCCGCGGGCGGCTGGTCGATCTTGGTCCACGGCCCCTTGGCGTCCTTGGCGTTGAACCAGAGCTTGCCTCCGCTCAGGTAGAACTCGCCGGTCTTCTTGTCCTTCACCACGGCGAAGGGCGTGTTGGCGACACGTTCCAGCTCGGTGTTCGGGATCGCCATCAGCTTCGGCTCGCCGTCGTAGGCCAGGAGTTCGGCGACCTCCTGGACCACCACGATCTTGGGCGCGTCGTGCTTCAGTCCCTCTGCGCTCTTCTTCTCAGTCTCGAGTGTGGCCAGGCTGGCGCGGAGGCGTTCCATCGACATCGGCACGCCGGTCTTGGGCATCAGGCCGGTCAGAAAGACGTTCAGGTCCTGCTGCTTCTTCTCGTCGCTCTCCGGCCAGCGCGAGTTCGTGACCGTGATGTCCCGCAGCATCGCCGTACCAGCGTCACGGTCGGTGTCCACTCGTCCCGTGAACCAGAACACGCCGAAGACCGGCGCGGTTTTTCCCTTCTGGAGCATCGAGGCGGCGCAGCGCCCCTCCAGGATGTTGTTCTCGAACTTCTCCGGTTGGGGCTGGTAGATGGTGAGCACACCCATCTCGGTCTGCATCTCACGGGGCCACGTGGCGTCAGCCGCTCCGGCGGCATGGCCGGAGGCCAGCGTGAGCGCAAGTCCGACCGCGCAGGAGGTGCTTCGAAGCAACGCCAGCCGCATGTGTTCACTCCGTGGTGTGAGTGGGAAACGTTCGGCCGGATTCTAAGTCCAGCCCCCTACCGTCCGCCAATCTCTTGGAAGAGCGTACAACCGCCCCGGCCGGACTCTGGTGGCCCCGAGGTCCCGGTCCACTCGTCACGGGTTGCAGAGCCCTCGCCCCCATGGCTAGTGTCGCGG
>CAZADU010000022.1:0-4958 GCA_964483945.1 uncultured bacterium | reverse complement strand
CGCATCACTCGCCACGCTCCCGCAGGCTGCGCTCGAGACGCGCGGCGTGCGGCGCGTGCTCGCCGACTCCAAGCCCGGATGCTTCAACCGTCGCATCGAGCGAGCCGCTTCGGCCTGATACCCGCGCTTCGCAGGCGCAGGCCCGCTGGCTTTGGTTTACTGTCGGGCCATGCGAATCCTGCATTGGTTCCGCAAAGACCTGCGCCTCGACGACAACAGCGCGCTGTCCGAGGCCGCCCATGACGCGGCCGGTGACGTCGTGCCGTTCTACGCCAGCGACCCGGCGTGGTTCGCACGAGCCGACATGGCGGCCACGCGCGTGCGGTTCGTCCTGGGTTCGCTCGCGGAACTCTCCGCGGCGGTCGCCGCGCGCGGCTCGCGCCTGGTGCTCGCACACGGCGACCCGGCCGAGGCGGTGGTGCGCGCGGCCCGTGCGGCGGGGGTCGACGCCGTGTACTGGAACGACGAGTACGAGCCGGCTCTGTGTGCGCGCGACGACCGTGTGCAGGCCGCGCTCACGGCCGCCGGTGTCCACGTGAAACGCTTCCACGACCGGCTGATTGTCCCGCCGGAAATGGTCATGACGCGCACCGGCGGGCCTTACACGGTGTACACGCCGTTCCGGCGTGCGTGCGAAGCGCTGCCCGTGAGCCAGCCGCACGCGCGCGTCGAGCGGCTCGGCGCGCATGAACTGCCCTCGCGTCCGCTCGCCACGCTTACGCAACTGGGCTTCACGGAACCGGCGAGTGCTGAATGGCCCGCCGGCGAATCGCACGCGCACCGGCGGCTGCAGCGGTTTCTCGGCGGCACCGGCCGCGAACCCGGCGCGGGTCTTGCGCGCTACGCCACCGAGCGCGACATCCCCGCCGCGGCGGCCACGTCGCAGCTCGCTGCCGACCGCAAGTTCGGCACGATCGGCATCCGGCGCGTCGTGCACGGTGTACTCGCAGCGGCCGCTCGCGATCCGCGGCTCGCCACCCATGCCGAGAAGCTCGTGCACGAGCTGCGCTGGCGCGATTTCTACGCGCACGTGCTGTGGCACTTCCCGCATGTGGAGCACGGTGCGTTCCGTCCGGAGTACGACGCGCTGCAATGGCGCGGCACGACGGCATGGTTCGAGGCCTGGTGCGCGGGCCGCACCGGCTACCCGATCGTGGATGCGGGCATGCGCGAGCTGGCGGCCACCGGGACCATGCATAACCGTGTGCGCATGCTCGTCGCGAGCTTCCTGACCAAGGACCTGCTGCTCGACTGGCGCCGCGGCGAGCGCTGGTTCATGACGCACCTGGTGGACGGCGATCTCGCCAGCAACAACGGCGGCTGGCAGTGGGCCGCCGGCACGGGCACGGACGCCGCGCCCTACTTCCGGATCTTCAACCCGATCTCACAGGGCATGCGCTTCGATCCGCTCGGGACCTATGTGCGCCAGTGGGTGCCCGAGCTGTCCCGGTTGCCCGTCGCGTCCGTGCATCGCCCGTGGGAAACCGCTCCGTTGTTGCTCGCCGATGCAGGGGTTTCGCTTGGCGAGAACTATCCGACCCCGATCGTGGATCACGCCGTCCAGCGCGAGAAGGCGCTCGCGATGTACGCCGAGGTGAAGGCCGCGGCGCGGGAGCGCCGCGCCGCCGTGGACGGCTAGGCCACACCGTGACCCCTGCCTGGCGCGCGGGGTCTGTGAACCGCGTGCAGGCAAGGTCGTGAGCGATTCGCGCGTGGCTCGCCAACGGCGCGGGTGCGCGCTGCCGTCACCGGTGGAACAACGGCGCGCACGGCGTGGACAGTGCGAAACTTCGTTGACCGCGCGTGCGAAAGCGCGAGACGCTTCGTGACGCACCTGGCCCCCGGGGAGCAAAGGGGAGGTGAGTTCCATGAAGCACGCTCGCATGTTCGCTGCACTCGCGTTCACGGCACTGCTCGCGGTCCCGGCCGCGGGGTTCGTGACCACGGCGGAGGCCGCCTCGAAGCAAGCTGCGCCGGCCACCGCGGCCGGCAAGAGCTCCGACTACCGTCAGTTCACCGGCACGGTGGTCGCACTCGACGCTTCGAGCATCACGGTCGAGAAGAGCGGCAAGACGCCGAAGCAGATGGTGTTCACCCGCCACGCCGGTATGCGGTCCACGGGTGACGTCAGCAAGGACGTCCGCGTGACCGTGTACTGGCGGGACGACTCCGGTCAGCCGGTGGCACACCGCGTCGTGGTGAAGCCCGCCACGACCGGCGGCAGCCGCTGAGTCCGCACGTCCCGGGCCGGGCGCCATGGACGCCCGGCCCGGCGGCGTGTGCTCGCGTCGGTCCGCGTCGGGAATGACGCGTGCCTCCATCTCGATCTCACCGGCTTGGACCTCGGCCCCACAGGACAAGACCGGGGCCGCGAGGGCACGGCTCTGGCCCCTTCGTAGAGAGGGGCATGCCAGGCTGCGCGTTGCCGCTTGCCCATCTGCTACCCTGCCCCGGTTCCGTGCACGCCGTACCCGTTCCCCGGAGTCCCCGATGCCCATCCGGCCGCGCTTTCACGCCCTCGTTTCGCTCGTGTTCCCGGGTGTCGCGTGGCTGTTGACCGGCCTGCTGTTCGTGCCCGCGCCAGTGTTCGCCGCGTCGCGCGCAGTCGCGAAGCCGGCGGCGCGCGTGTTCACGCTGGAACACGCCATCGCCATGCGGCAGATCCAGTCGCCCGTGTGGTCGCGCGACGGCCAGCGATTGGCGTTCGTGGTGAACGCACCCGATACGGCCGAGAACACGACGAACCAGGACGTGTGGATCTGGGAGGCATCCACGGACAGTTGCCGCGCACTCACCCGGCACGCCAAGAACGACTACGCGCCACAGTTCTCGCCCGGCGGCGACACGCTGGCGTTCCTCTCGCCGCGCGACAGCGATGAGGGCAAGCCGTCCATCTGGCTGCTACCGCTGCGCGGCGGCGAGCCGTGGAAGCTGGCCGTGTTCGCCGAGTCCGTGGGCGAGATGCGCTGGTCCCCGGATGGGCAATCGATCGCGTACACCATGCTCGACACGTTGCCTAAGCGTGTGAAGGACTGGCGCAAGAAGAAGTGGGACCACGTGGTCGAGGACGAGATCGCGCAGTTCAACCAACTGTGGGTGATCGACGTGGCGAGCGGGCAGCAGCGCCGGGTGACCACGGGCGCATTCATGGTGAACGACCCGCGCTGGTCACCGGACTCGAAGCAGTTGCTGTTCCTGTGGAACCCCACCGGTCGCCCGGACGACGCCAGCCTCGCCGACGTCGCGGTGGTACCTGCCACGGGCGGCGCGATCCGCAAGCTGGGCGCGCTGCCCAATGGGAGCGCGGTGTGGTCGACGGACGGCCGCTGGATCGCCTGGGCCGGCAACACGAACCGTGACAACCATGTGGAGAAGGCCGACCTGTGGGTCGCGCCAGCCTTGGGCGGGGCGGCGGCGAAGCTCACCGCGGACTTCGACGAGGACGCATACACCCCCGTCTGGAACGCCGCGTCCGACACATTGTTCTTCTTCAGCCAGCAGGGCGCCTCGGTGCGTGTGGCCTCGGTGCCGCGCACCGGAGGCCCGGTGAAGCTCGGGCTCGACCTGCACGGCGAGACCCCGCTCGGCCCGACGAGCGGGCCCGGGGGGCGCGTGGCCTATGTGTCGTCAGCGTGGGACCGTCCCGCCGAGTTGCACGTGGCGGACCATGTCGGCACGCCCGCACGCGCCGTATCGCGCGTGCACGTGGCCGCAGCGGCATGCGCGTTCGCGCCCACGCGCACCGTGCGCTGGCGCAGCGATGACGGGACCGAAGTCGAGGGGGTGCTCGTGCGCCCCGCCGGCAGTCCCGAGAAGGGCGCGCTCAAGACGCTGGTGCTGCTGCATGGCGGACCCTACCGGTCGCGCTACGGGATCGGCTTCAACGTCACCGCTCAGTACATGGCGGCACACGGCTACCAGGTGTTCATGCCTAACTTCCGCTCGAGCGGCGGCTACGGCACGGCTTTCCTGGTGCGCGAGCGCGCCGATTGGGGCGGGCAGGACTGGTGCGATGTGGAATCCGGCGTGGACAGCATCGTGCGCTCGGGGCTCGCCGACGGCCAGCGGCTCGGCGTGTTCGGCCACAGCTATGGCGGGTACCTGGCCGTCTGGGCGATCACGCAGACTTCTCGCTACGACGCGGCCATCGTCTCGGCGGGCGCGCCCGACCTCGCCGCACTGTGGGCCCAGAGCGACATCCACCGCTATCGCGCCTACGAGTTCGGCGGCGAGCCATGGAAGTCGTTCGACCAATGGCGGCAGAGTTCGCCGATTGCGTTCATCGACCGTGCGAAGACGCCGACGCTCGTACTGAATGGCGAAGCGGACGTGCGCATCCCGTTCCCTCAGGCGCAGGAAACGTACCAGTCGCTGAAAGCCCTCGGCGTGCCCACGGAACTCGTGCGCTACCCGCGCGAGGGCCACACGTTGCGCGAACCGCGGCATCGCGCCGACTGGCTCACTCGCCAGGCCGGCTGGTTCGACCGCTGGGTGAAGTGACGCCATGGCCCACCCGCGCGTGAAGTCGCTGCTGTGGCTGCTCGTGGCACTGGTGTTCGCCATGTACGTGTGGCCGACGCGCTGGCGCTACGACCACATGACGCTCGACGGGAACATCGTGCTCGTGCGCATGGATCGTTTCTCGGGCGAGTCGGACATGCTGCTGCCCGATGAGGGCTGGGTGCCGGTGGAGGCCCCCGTGGACAGCTCCGGCCAAGCAGTGCCGGCCGACTCTTGAGCGAATGGGCACGAAGCCGGTGAGTCGGTCGCGTTCGGCGCGCCCGGGGAGCGCGATACGTGACCTGGCCGGGCTCGAGGCGTCGCGCTGGTCGTTCGGCCCTCCCGTCGCGCGCGCGCGGCGAGCGGCGTTTCGTCGCCTGTCGCGTGCGCGGCTCGCCACGCCGGAGCAGGTGCTGCGGCTGCACGAGGCACTGCTGGCCGCACGCGCCTACCCCGAT
>CAZADU010000021.1:0-11537 GCA_964483945.1 uncultured bacterium | reverse complement strand
GGGCGGGAGCGCTCGGACGTTTCTTGCGTGTAGGTCCCGGGAGCAGGGGGCGTGCGGCCACAACGCGAGCGCGTCGAACCCGCGCGGCCGGGGGCCGGGCGATCGTGGCCATGCGCGCGGTCACCTCGCGCGCCTTCCCGCCGGCCGAGCCCGACGCGACCTCCTCAAGCAACGCGGCGATCGCGCGCCGCTGCGTCGCCCACAGTACGCGGCGCCGGGCTGCGGCGGGCGAGACGAAGGCATAACGGTCGTGCTCGTCGGACAGGTGCACCGGGTCGGTCCACGCGACCTCGGCCGCGAACACGGGCACGACCCGAATGCGGTCCTGAGCGGGTTCGTAGAAGATGGCGATGTGCTCGAGCGCCCACCAACGGATCGGCGCGAGCCCGGTCTCTTCGCGCACCTCGCGAGCGGCGGCGTGCATCACCGACTCACCCTTCTCGATTCCACCCGTCACGGGCTGCCAGACTCCCGCTAGAGAACGATGCAGCGATCGGCGTATCAGCAGTAGCTCCAAGCGCTTGCCGAGGCGCCGGAAGACATGCACCTCGACCTGGCTGCACGAGATGGGGATCACGCGCGGCAACATAGCGTTCGCCGCCGTCGCACGCCAATGCGTGCCACGCGAGCTGCCTGGGAGTTCGCGGCTGCTGTGGCCCAACGCCGAAAGCCAACTCGATACCTGCGGCAACCAGGGCCACATCGCTTCGCTGCCGAGGTCGGCCCGTGACCTCGGTCCAGCCGTCAAATCACCTCGATGGGCTACCGATCGCCCATTCCGGCTTGACCCCGCAAGGGTGTTCGACTAGGTTTCCGCCGCCTTCGTCAGCCGTTGAAAACAATACGGTTGGCTGGGGGTTTGTGAAAACTTTCACTCACGAGGTTGGCCTCATGGCACCTCCGCAGGATAAGCGCCCGGATTCCTCGGCGATGCGGAGTGCGGCGATGCTGGTCGCCATCCCCTCCCTGCTCATCATCTCGCCGCTCGTCGGCTTCTTCCTGGGGAACCTCGGAGACAAGCGTTTTCACACCTCGCCCTGGCTGTCGCTCGCAGGTCTGATCCTCGGTTTCTTTGCCGCTGGGCGCGAAGTCTGGTCCATCTACCGACGTTACCTCGATTCACAGGAGCGCTGAGGCCGCAGCCGCCCCCGTGGTGGCGCGTCCGCGATGATCATGGGTCTCGAATTCCTCGCTCGCGTCCGCAAGACCTCGACCTGGCTGGGCGGCGTGCTCGCCCTGATGGCCGCCACCTACGTGAGCCCCATGCTCGGGCTGGCGTTCGCTGCAGGCGGCGTGTGGTCGCTGGTCAACCTACAACTGCTCGAGAAGCTGGTCGTGAGCTTCATGGGTCCGGCGCGCACCACGCCCCAGGGCGTCCGCGGTGCGGGCCTGGCACTCATGGGCATGCTGTTCCTGCTCGCGGCGGGAGCGGTATTGCTCTCATTGCTCTCGCCGATGGCACTGCTGCTCGGCTTCCTGCTGCCGCTCGCGGTCATCGTGCTGAAGGCCGCATCGCAGATCCTGCTGGGCTCGCGCCTGTGGGGTGGCATCGTGAACCATCGCTTCCGCGCCGCGTTCGCCGCAGTGGCGATCGCCGTGATCACGTGGTTCGCGCTGGGCGCACTCACGAGTGCCACGGCCGAGAACAAGCCGGCCGAGTCGCACGCGACTGAGGCGGCCACCTCGCCCGGATCGGCGGCGGCCGACCCGCACGCTGCGCCCGCGGCCGAGGGTGAGCATGCCGCCGCCGGTGAGCACTCCGAGGGCGGCGGCCACGGCTTCACCAACATCGTCGCGCTCATCGCCGGCGCCAACCACGGCGCGCCGTGGGCGGCGTTCCTCGAGCACTACGAGATCCTCGTGTTCTCGCTGCTCGTGGCACTCCTGCTGCTGCTGGTCTCGTTCCTTGCCGGCCGCAACGCCAAGATGATCCCTTCGGGGCTGCAGAACGTGGTCGAAACACTGGTCGAAGGGCTTCAGGATTTCATTGTCGGGATTCTCGGGCCCAAGCAGGGCCCTCGCTTCCTGCCGTTCCTCGGCACACTGTTCCTCTACATCCTGGCCATGAACCTGTTCGGGCTCATCCCGTTCATGCACTCGGCCACGGCCAACCTGAACGTCACGGTTGCGCTCGCGCTCATCGTGTTCGTCTACGTGCAGTTCGTGGGTTTTCGCGAACTGGGGCCGCTCGGCTGGGCGGACCACATGCTCGGCAGCCCGCGCGATCTCACCGGCTGGCTGCTCGCACCGCTGATGCTACCGATCCACCTGCTCGGCGAACTCGCCAAGCCGATCTCGCTGTCGTGCCGGCTGTTTGGCAACATCTTCGGCGAGGACATGTTGTTGGTGGCGTTCGCTTCACTCGGCGTGGCCATGCTGCCGTTCCAGCAGGTGCCGTTCGGCGTGCCGATGCAGGCGATCTTCTACCCGCTGTTGCTGCTCGGCAGCCTATTGCAGGCCATGGTCTTCACTGTTCTCAGTTCGATCTACATCCTCCTCATGCTGCCGCACGAGCACCACGACGAGCACGGTCATGAGGAAGCTGCGCATCACGCCCACTGAAAAACCCGAAGGAGGATTCCCAATGGATTTCCATGCCGCACTCGCACTCGGCCTTCCGCTCGGCATCGGCGTCGCCGCCATCGGCTCGGGCATCGGTCTCGGCCTGATCGGCCAGGGCGCCATGCAGGCCATCGGCCGCCAGCCGGAGGCCACGGCCAAGATCCAGCTGGCCATGATCATCATCGCCGCGCTCGCCGAGGCCCTGACGATCTATGCGTTCGTGACGATGTTCCTCCTGCAGGGCAAGATCTGAACCAGCGGGTACCGCCGGCGCACCCGCGCGCGGCGCACCCTGGGGAGCACGCATGAACCTGATCGACATCCGGATGGTCGGAACCCAGATCCTGGGCTTCCTGCTCCTGCTCTGGGGCATGAGCAAATGGGTCTGGGGACCGCTGACCGCGCAACTCGAGGCACGCCGGCAGAAGATCGCCGGGGAGTTCGCCGAAGCGGAGCGCCGCCAGAATGTGGCGGACGCACTCAAGGCGAAGCACGAGCAGGAACTGCGCGGCATCGAGGCGCAGGCCCGCGCGCGGCTTCAAGAGGCGGTCGCCGAGGGCCAGAAGGTGGGCGCCGAGATCCGTGCCCAGGCCCAGCAGGAAGCACAGGACCGTCTCGCGCGAGCCGACGATGAGATGGCGCGCGAACGCGAGAAGGCGAAGGAGCTGCTCAAGGAGCAGGTCATCAGCCTGTCACTCCTAACGGCCGAGAAGATCCTCAGGACCAAGCTCGATGACCCGGCGCAGCGCAAGCTGGCGGGCGAGTTCATCGACGAGGTCGGAGCGCTGCGATGATCAAGGACGCATCGATCTCCGCCCGTTACGCGCGCGCCATGCTGATCCTCACGGAGAAGCAGGCCGCCAAGGCGGGACAGAGCCTCATCCCGGTCCTCGAGCGCACGCTCGAGGAGCTGCAGGGGCTCGCGGGGATCGCGTCGCCGGACACGCGCCTGGGCAAGTTCCTCCTTGACCCGCAGATCAGCCCCGCCGACCGCCGCAAGGTGCTCGAGCAGGGCCTCAAGGGAAAGGCGCTGCCTTCGGTGCAGGTGTTCGCCGACCTGCTGCTGCGTAAGAAGCGCTTCACGATGATCGCCTCGGTCGCACACGAGTTCCAGGCGATCGTCGAGCGCATCAAGGGACTCGAGCGCGCCACCGTGGTGAGCGCCGTACCGCTCACGGACGGCGAGCAGCAGCGTCTGCACACTGAACTCGAACGTTACACGGGCAAGAAGATCGTCCTCAACGTGCAGGTGGACGCGTCGCTCGTCGGTGGCGCCTACGTGCGCATCGGCGACCGCGTCATCGACCGCAGCGTCAAAACACTGCTCGAGGCGATCGCCAACCAGCTCTACGAAGTGAGCGTGTAGCCGGGCTTCGCGCGGCCACGCAGAGACGTCGTCAACACTGAACGAACGGGGTTCGCACCCATGTCCTTTCGACCGGAAGAAGTGAGCGCCATCCTGGCGCAGGAACTCGAACGATACGAGGCCAAGCTCGAGACCAAGAGCGTTGGCAGCGTGCTGTCCGTGGGCGACGGCATCGCGCGCGTGTGGGGTCTCGAGGATGCGATGGCCGGCGAGCTGATCAAGTTCCCCGGCGACGTCATGGGCATGGTGCTGAACCTCGAAGAGGACAATGTCGGCGCCGTGCTGTTCGGCTCGGACAAGGACATCAAGGAAGGCGACCGCGTCGAGCGCACCGGGCGCATCGCCTCGGTGCCGGTCGGTAAGGCCATGATCGGCCGCGTCGTCAATGCCATCGGCCAGCCGGTGGACGGTAAGGGTCCGATCGGCGCCGACAAGTTCCGCCCGGTCGAGTTCAAGGCTCCCGGCGTGATCGAGCGCCAGCCCGTGACCGAGCCGCTGCAGACCGGCATCAAGGCCATCGACGCGATGATCCCGATCGGGCGGGGGCAGCGCGAGCTCATCATCGGCGACCGCCAGACCGGCAAGACCACGATCGCCATCGACACGATCATCAATCAGAAGGGCACCGGGGTCATCTGCATCTACGTCGCCATCGGGCAGAAGGAATCCACCGTCGCCAACGTGGTGGGCACGCTCGAGAAGCACGGTGCGATGGAGTACACCATCGTCGTGACCGCCTCGGCGTCGGAATCCGCGCCGCTGCAGTACATCGCGCCCTATGCCGGCGTGGCGATGGGCGAGGAGTTCACCTACAACGGCGGCCACGTGCTGTGCGTGTACGACGACCTGTCCAAGCACGCGAACGCGTACCGTCAGCTGGCATTGCTGCTGCGCCGCCCGCCAGGCCGCGAGGCTTTCCCGGGCGACGTGTTCTACCTGCACTCACGCCTGCTCGAACGCGCCTGCAAGCTGTCGGCCGAAAAGGGCGGCGGCTCGCTGACCGCACTGCCGTTCATCGAAACACAGGCCGGCGACGTTTCGGCGTACATCCCGACCAACGTCATCTCGATCACCGATGGGCAGATCTTCCTGGAAGGCGACCTGTTCTACTCGGGCGTGCGCCCCGCCATCAACGTCGGCATCTCGGTGTCGCGAGTCGGCGGTAACGCGCAGATCAAGGCCATGCGCCAGGTCGCCGGCCGCCTGCGGCTCGACCTCGCGCAGTACCGCGCGCTGGCGGCGTTCGCACAGTTCGGCAGTGACCTCGACAAGACGACGCAGGCGCAGTTGACGCGCGGCGAGCGCATGGTCGAGTTGCTCAAGCAGGGCCAGTTCGCCCCCATGGCGGTCGAGCAGCAGGTTGTCTCGCTGTGGGCGGGAGCGAACGGCTACCTCGACGACGTGACCGTCACGGCGGTGCGCAAGTTCGAAGGCGAGTGGCTGGCATACGTGGCCAACCAGTACGCCGAGGTGGTGCACAACATCCGCACCGCCAAGGTGATCTCGCCCGAGGACGACAAGCGCCTGCACGCTGCGGCGAAGGCGTTCAAGGCCCAGTTCAAGGCGTGAGCCCATGGCATCCCTGAAAGACCTCCGGCGGCGCATCCGCGCCACCAAGAGCATGCAGCAGATCTTCAAGGCCATGGAGATGGTGGCCGCGGCAAAGCTGCGTCGTGCGCAGTTGCGCGCGCAGGCCGCGAGCCCCTATTCGGCCAAGATCTCCGCCATGCTCGCCAACCTCGCCGGATCCGCGGCCGAAGTGGAGCACCCGCTGTTCAAGCAGCGCGAGGTGAAGGTCACCGTACTGGTGATCATCACCTCGGACCGCGGCTTCGCGGGGGCCTACAACACCGCGATCCTGCGCGTGGCCGAGCAGCGGCTGCGCACGGCAACGCCAGGCTCTGTCCAGTGCATCGTGGTCGGCCGCAAGGGCCGCGACTACCTGCGCCGGCGCGGCTACCCCGTGCTGGCGGCGCACACCGACCTGCCGAGTGAGGCCAGCTTCGAACTGGCGCGCACCATCACGAACGACGTCACGGAGCGGTTCGTCAGCGGTCAGGTGGACCGCGTTGAGATCCTGTACTCGCACTTCGTCAATGCCATCGTGCGCAAGGTGACGCAGGAGACGTTCCTGCCCATCGGCGCCGACGCCACCGCGGCGCAAGCCGCGGCGAGCAGCGGGGCGGCCATCTTCGAGCCCGATGCCGAGACGATCTTCGCGGAGCTGCTGCCGCGCTACGCGACCGCGAAGTTGTACGCCTCCATGGCCGATGCGCTCGCGAGCGAGCACTCGGCGCGCATGGTGGCGATGGGTTCCGCCCGCAAGAATGCTGGCGAGCTGGTGGATTCGCTGACCCTCACGCGCAACCGCCTGCGTCAGGCGATGATCACGCGTGAGATCTCGGAACTGGTGGCCGGCGCAGAGGCGCTGAAGTAGACAACCAGCGCCGGCGTCTCGCCGCCTCACGCGGCCAGGCCCACCGGCTGGATTCACATGAGGAGTACTACGATGAACGAAGGTAAGGTCGTCCAAGTCATCGGACCCACGGTGGACGTGTCGTTCGATCCCGACAAGCTGCCCAAGATCTACAACGCCATCATCATCGAGGATGCCGCTCGCAACATCCGGCTCACGGTCGAGGCGGCGCTGCACGTGGGTGACAACGTGGTGCGCTGCATCGCCATGGACAACACCGACGGCCTCGTGCGCGGCATGAAGGCCACGGACACCGGCGGCCCGATCTCGGTGCCCGTCGGCGAGGTCGGCCTGGGCCGCATCTTCAACCTGACGGGCGACACCATCGACGGCAAGCCGCAAGTGCCCGCTTCCACGAAGCGCTACCCGATTCATCGCTCCTCACCAACGTTCGCGGAACAGGAGATCAACAAGCAACTGTTCGAGACCGGCATCAAGGTCGTGGACCTCCTGGCACCCTACCAGCGCGGCGGCAAGGTCGGCCTGTTCGGCGGCGCCGGTGTGGGCAAGACGGTGCTCATTCAGGAGCTGATCCGCAACATCGCCACGCAGCACGGCGGCTTCTCGGTGTTCGCCGGTGTGGGCGAGCGCACGCGCGAGGGTAACGACCTCTATCGCGAGATGACCGAGTCGGGTGTCATCGCGAAGACGGTCATGGTGTTCGGCCAGATGAACGAGCCGCCGGGTGCGCGCCTCCGCGTCGGCCTCACGGGTGTGACGATGGCCGAGTACTTCCGCGACGAGGAAGGCAAGGACGTGCTGTTCTTCGTGGACAACATCTTCCGCTTCACGCAGGCGGGCTCCGAGGTGTCAGCACTGCTCGGCCGCATGCCGAGTGCCGTGGGTTACCAGCCCACGCTGTCCACCGAGATGGGTGCGCTTCAAGAGCGCATCACGACCACGAAGAAGGGCTCCATCACGTCGGTGCAGGCCATCTACGTGCCGGCCGACGACCTCACCGACCCCGCGCCGGCCACGGCGTTCTCGCACTTGGACGCCACCACGGTGCTCGAGCGCTCGATCGCCGAGCTGGGCATCTACCCGGCCGTGGACCCGCTCGCCTCGACCAGCCGAATCCTCGACCCCGCGATCGTGGGCGAGGAACACTACACGGTGGCGCGTCAGGTGCAGCGAATTCTACAACGCTACAAGGACCTCCAGGACATCATCGCCATCCTCGGCATGGACGAGCTGTCCGAGGACGACAAGGTCACGGTGGCGCGCGCGCGGCGCATCCAGCGCTTCCTGTCGCAGCCGTTCTTCGTGGCCGAGGCGTTCACCGGCCCGCCGGGCAAGTACGTCAAGCTCGAGGAGACGGTGAAGAGCTTCAAGCGCATCGTATCGGGCGAGTTCGACGAGCTCCCGGAGCAGGCGTTCTACATGCGCGGTGGCATCGAGGAAGTGCTCGAAGCTGCCGAGAAGATGAAGGCGGGGGTCTGAGATGGCCGCCACGTTCAAGCTCAGCATCCTGACACCCGAGAAGTCGGTGTTCGAGGGCGACGTGGAGTACGTCGAAGCGCCCGGGACCGAGGGCTACTTCGGCGTGCTCGCGCACCACGCGGCGATGGTCACCGCGCTGGCGAAGGGAACGCTGACCGTACGCGGAGCTGGCGGGACGGCGGAGAGCTGGGAAGTGGCGGGCGGGTTCTTCGAGGTGTCCAACAACACCGCGACGGTCCTGGCCGACGCGGCGGGCCCGGCGAAGGGCTGACCCTGTCGTAAGCTCAGCAGTCAGGACGCGGCCGGAGGCCGCGAGAACTCCAACGCGCGGCGGCGTCCGACTCAGGTACCGCCAGCGCGACGAGCCGCCCGGAGGCAGGATGCCACCGGGCGGTTTCGGTATTTCGGGGGGCTTGGCCCGAGCTGCCAAGCGGTTGTGTCGCGCTTCTCGAGCAGAATCGACCGCGTCCATGACGCAGGGTGTGTGCGTGTTAGATTCCGCACCAGACGCCGGCGATCGTGCCGGCGCGCCTATTGGGGTGTCTTCATGGACTGGACCGTCGTCGCCCTCAACTTCGTCTACGCCGCGCTGGGTGTGGTGATCATGTTCGTCGCATACCGGGTCATCGACTGGCTCACACCCCAGGTCAACTTCCCGGACGAGCTCAAGAAGGGCAACGTCGCCGTGGCGATCTTCATCGCTGCGATCTTCATCGCGGTGGCCATGGTGGTTGCACAGGCGCTGAACTGATGCACGCCGTGTGGCGCCCGCGAGTCATGAACCGCTGGGACATGCACAGCTGGCTCCTCGGCGGCGTGATGCTGTGGATCGCGAGTCTCGCGGTGCTGCCGGCGAGAGCCGCGGTTCCGGGCCTCGCCCGTCGGCCGGGCATCGCAGTCACGCCGGGCGAAGAGCGCTTCGACGCCGCGTTTCGCAAGTACAGCAAGCGCTACTTCGGCCCGACGCATGACTGGCGCGAGTTCAAGGCGCAGGGCCTCACCGAGAGCAACCTCGACACCGCGGCCCGCAGCCCCGTGGGCGCGCGCGGCGTGATGCAGCTCATGCCGACGACGTTCCACGAGGTGGCCTCCCGCAACCCCGAGATCCAGCAGCGCATCGACGACCCCGAGTGGAATATCGCCGCCGGAATCTCCTACGATCGGCGGCTGTGGCTGCAGTGGGGGCAGGACTCCGTAGGCGACCACCGGCGCGCGTTCATGTTCGCCAGCTACAACGCGGGCCGCGGTACGCTGCTCATGGCACAGCGCATGGCGCGCGCCGAGAGCCTCGACCACCGAGCGTGGCCGAACATCGAGCGCATCGCGCCGCAGATGCGGCGATGGCGCTACCGGGAAACGCTGGAATACCTGCGCCGCATCGACCGGCACCTCGAGAGCATGGATGAGCAGGGCCGGGTCCGTTCGCAACCGGGAACCTCCCCGAAGCGCCGCCCCTGAGGGGCCGAGCAGCACGGCGTAGAGGCCAGACCACCTCGCAAGCCCGATCGCCTCGCGAGCCTGTGCGAGCTCGATGGGACGCGGCTTTCCGCGTTGGTCGAACGGCGTCTGGCGCTCGTTCGCGCTGCACGCCTGTCCGTACGGCCAGCCGTTAGGCTGTCGGTCGCCGCTCCCTTGGGTGCTCCGTGTGTGACCCGCTCGGAACCCCGATTCCTCTCGCTTGCGGAGCCTCGATGACACTGCGCCGGTCGTTCGCCCTCGTCTTCTCTCTCGCGGTACTCGCGGTACTCGCGGCCGTTCCGGGGCTCACGCAGGGTCAGCACGGATTGCCGATGAACGAACAGGTGCGCTTCCCCGAGGGGCGCGACAGCGTCAGCGTACCGTTCGAGAACTGGGGCGAGCACCTGATCATCCCCGTCTCGGTGAACGGCCGGCCGCCGCTGCACATGGTGTTCGACACCGGCATGCCGATCCCGGGCGTGCTCCTCTATGAAGGGGCACTCGTGGACAGCATGAAGCTTGCGTTCGGCCCGATGCAGGTGGACGTCGGCGGTGCGGGTGGTGGTGGCCCGGTGAAGGCGCGGCTCGCCACGGGCGTCTCGCTGGGAGTGGGAGCGCTGTCCGTGGCGGGCAGCATCGCCATCGTCATGCCACCCACGCCGCAGATGTCGGGGCTCCACGACGGCATCATCGGCGCGTCTCTCTTCAATGACCTCATCGTGTCGGTGGACCACGACCGCGGCGTCATCACGCTGACGCGCCGGGAAGCTTTCACACCGCCCCGGGGTGCGGCGGAAGTGCCGCTCGAAGTGGTGGGGCGGCACGCATACGTGAACGCCGGCGTCGTCGGCGCCGACGGCAAGACCACAAGCGTACGGCTCATCCTCGACGTGGGAGCAACGCATGCGGTCTCGCTCAACCGCCGTGCGAACGCCGGCATCCGATTGCCGGCGGGCGCGTTCGCGTCGCGAATCGGTCGTGGCATGAGTGGTGCGATGACGGGCCAGGTCGGCCGCATCGCGGGGTTCGAGCTGGGAGGCCAGCGGCTGACGGGCGTGGTCGGCACGTTCCCCGACTCCGCGTTCGAGAGTCCTCGCGGGCTGGACTCGGGCGACGGCAATCTCGGCGGCGGCATCCTCGGGCGCTTCAACGTCACGCTCGATTATGGTGGGAAGCGCATGTACCTCATGCCGAACCGCCGGTACGCGAACCCGTTCGAATGGGACATGACCGGCGTGACCTTCGAGATCGGCGCGAGCGGTTCAATCGACGTGATCGCCGTGATGCCGGGCTCCCCCGCCGCCGCGGCGGGCGTGAAGCCGGGTGAGTCGCTCGTGGCCGTGGATGGCGTGAAGGCCGTGCCGCGCGACCTGCTGCGCTCGCGCGAACGGTTCCGCCAGGAGGGGCGCGAACTGGTGCTGACGCTGCGCAAGGACGGCCTCGACCGGCAGGTGAAGCTCAAGCTCCGCCGCCTCATCTGAGGCACGCGGTCGGGTCACTTGTGACCTGCGCCCGCCGGTGCCACAGTCCCCGCCGCGCTCCCCGGATGGAGCTTCGCTCCCCGTGGCGCGGGAGGAATGTGAGATGCCATTGGACTGGACTTGGTTGTTGATCCTCGCGGGCGCCGTGCTGGTGCTGGTCGAAGTGGCGTTTGGAGGCTTTGCGGGATTCGATCTGGTGCTGATCGGCTCGACCTTCGTGCTGGGGGGAGTGGCGGGGCTCATCACCGGCAGCCCCGCGGTCGCGTACGGGACGGCGGCCGTGCTGGGTATTGCCTACATCGCGATCGGCCGGCGGTTGGTGCGCGAGCGGATCGCCGTGTCCCGCAAGCACGCATCCAACATGGATGCGGTGCTCGGTAAGCAGGGTCTCGTGCAGCAGCGCATCGGCGCTCACGAACCCGGCATGGTCAAGGTGGACGACGAAGTGTGGCGCGCGCTCCCCTCTGCGGGAACCGGGCCATTCGAAGCGGGCGCACTCGTGACCATCGCCAGCGTGGATGGTGTCACGCTCTTCGTGAGGTGAATCCCATGCAACAGATTCCCTACGTGCTGCTGATGATCCTCCTGTTCATCGTGTTCGTCTCACTCGCCCGCTCGGCCCGTATCGTCAACCGGTCCGAGAAGGGGCTGGTTTTGCGGCTTGGCAAGTTTCGCGCTACCGCCGATTCGGGGCTCACGTTCCTGATCCCCGTGATCGAGGACATGATCAAGGTGGACATGCGCGAGCGTGTCA
>CAZADU010000020.1:0-3007 GCA_964483945.1 uncultured bacterium | reverse complement strand
GGATCAGCCCACAGACCGCCAAGCACGAGAAGGACAGGGAGCACACCCAGCTGATTCTGTTGTCGCCCGTGGCCCCCGTACCGCGGTGCCATTCGTCAGGCTCACTGTGGAGTCATCGCAATCCCAGTGCCAGCTTGCGCGCACGTGCCTTGAACCCCTGCATGTCGCTGCGAATGCGTCGTGGGCGTCGAGATTCAGCGTTCTCGACAGGAACGAACAGCGGCCGTTCGTTGCGTCCGGCACGCGCGAACGTTGCACGCGTGGGGAGATTCGCCCGCTTCCGCGCGCGGATCGGGGCGGATCGCCCAGAGCACGCGAGCCGGCGTGCCGCCTGCATTCGCAGAGTGGGTGCCGCTTCGCGATCTCCGCGGATCCTGCCGCGCGGCGAGGAAGCGGCTCGCTCAGCGGCGCTCGTCGGAGTCGAGGGGCCTCGGCGCGCAAACCGCTTCCGGCACGGCCCGCACGGGACCGGCCGCGGTCAGGCGAAGTGGCAGGCCACCCAGTGACCCGGCGCGACCTCACGCAGCACGGGATCGTCCGCCGAACAACGCGCCAGCTCGTTGCGCTCGGCCGCGAGCGGGCAGCGCGGATGGAACCGGCAGCCCGACGGCGGCTTCGCAGGACTCGGCACGTCGCCCTTCAAGACGATGCGCTGCGAGCGCCGATCGGGGTCCGGCACCGGCACGGCCGACAGCAGCGAACGCGTGTACGGGTGGCGTGGGTCGCGGTAGAGCGTTGCGGCGTCCGCCAGCTCCACGATGCGGCCCAGGTACATGACCGCCACGCGCGTGCTGATGTGCTCGACGACCGACAGGTCGTGCGCGACGAACAGGTAGGTGAGGCCCAGGTCGCGCTGCAGGTCACGCAATAGGTTCACGATCTGCGCCTGGATGCTCACGTCGAGCGCCGAGACCGGTTCGTCGAGGACCAGCAGTTTGGGGCTCACCGCGAGTGAGCGCGCGATGCCGATGCGCTGGCGCTGCCCGCCCGAGAACTCGTGCGGGTAGCGCCGCGCGTGGTCGGGCGACATGCCCACGATCGTGAGCAGCTCGGCGACACGCTCGCGCGCGGCCGCCCCCTTCGCCAGCCCATGAATTGCGAGCGGTTCGGCCAGCATGCTACCGATGGTGAGGCGCGGGTTCAGGCTCGAGTAGGGGTCCTGGAAGACGATCTGCATCTGGCGCCGCAACGCGCGCAGCTCCGCGGCGCGCATGGGCAGGACGGGGCGACCCTCGAAGCGAACCGAGCCCGACGTGGGTTCCAGCAGCCGCAGGATGCAGCGTCCGGTCGTGGTCTTGCCGCAGCCGCTCTCGCCCACCAGCCCGAGCGTCTCGCCCGGGAACAGGTCGAACGACACGCCGTCGACGGCGCGCACATGACCCACCGTTCGCGTGAACAGCCCCTTGCGGATGGGGAAGTGCTTGGTGAGCTCACGTACCTCGAGCAGCGGCTCAGCCACGGTTCGCCCCCTCTCCCGCCACCGGGTCCACGGCACCCGAGGCGATCTCCTCGGAGCGGAAGCAGCGCGCGAGGTGGCCGCCGCCCACGTCTCGCAGCGCTGGGACTTCGCTGCGGCAGCGTTCCACCGCGATCGGGCAGCGCGGGTGGAACCGGCAGCCGGACGGGAACCGCACCGGATTCGGGACATTGCCGGGGATGACGCGCAGTCGCTCGGTCTCGGCGCCGAGCTTGGGCAGCGAGGCCAGCAGGCCCGCGGTGTACGGATGTCGTGTGGAGCGAAACGCCGGGCGGACCGCGCAGTACTCCACCACCTGCCCGGCGTACATCACGGCCACGCGATCGGCGGTCTCGGCCACCACACCCAGGTCGTGCGTGATCAGCAGCACGGCCATGCCGAGTTCCTTCTGCAGCCCTTTCAGCAGATCCAGTATTTGCGCCTGAATGGTCACGTCGAGCGCCGTGGTGGGCTCATCGGCGATCAATAGCGCCGGCCTGCAGGCGAGCGCCATGGCGATCATGACGCGCTGGCGCATGCCGCCCGACATCTGATGCGGGTACTCGTCCACGCGCTGCTCGGGCGAGGGGATCCCGACCATGCGCAGCATGTCCACGGTGCGTGCCCGGGCCGTCGGACGGTCGAGCTTCTCGTGCAGCATCAGCACCTCGAGGATCTGCTCGCCGCAGCTGTAGACCGGGTTCAGGCTGGTCATGGGTTCCTGGAAGATCATCGAGATCTCCTTGCCGCGGATGCTGCGCATCTCGGCGTCGGAGAGTGCCAGCAGGTCGCGTCCGCGGAACCGTATCTGCCCGCCGACGATGCGGCCCGGAGGCGAGGCCACGAGCCGCAGGATGGACAGGCTCGTCACGCTCTTGCCACTGCCGGACTCCCCCACCACCGCCAGCGTCTCGCCGGGTTCGATCGCGAACGACACGCCGTCCACGGCACGCACCACGCCATCGTCGGTGAAGAAGTGCGTCTGCAGTTCGCGAACCTCGAGCAGCGGTCCTGTCATCCCTTGCCCCCCGAAGTCCGGCGTGGGTCTAGCGCGTCTCGCAACCCATCACCGAAGAAGTTGAACGCCATCACGGTCAAGAAGATCGCTCCGCCGGGTGCCAACAGCATCCACGGGAATGACGTGAGCACGCGCTGGCTGCGCGCCGCGTTCAGCATGTTGCCCCAGCTGGCCGCCGGGGCTTGTACGCCCACGCCGAGGAAGCTCAGGAACACCTCGCCCAGGATGTAACCTGGCACCGCGACGGTCGCCGCGACGATGGTGAAGGACATGGTGTTGGGCAGGATATGCCGAACGATGATGCGCAGGCTCGAAGCTCCGAGCGCTTGTGCCGCGAGTACGTATTCGGATTGCCGCAGCGACAGCACCATACCGCGGATGACGCGCGCCAGGCCCGCCCAGCCGATGAGCGCCAGGATCGCCACGATGGCGAGGTAGGTCTGCTGGCTCGGCAGGTCGAGCGGGAACACGCCGCGCAGTGCGACGATCAGGTAGAGCCCGGGGATGCTGAGCAGCAGCTCGGTGCCGCGCAT
>CAZADU010000019.1:0-2618 GCA_964483945.1 uncultured bacterium | reverse complement strand
CGTTCGCGCCGGCAGTGAATCGGGCCAGACGGGGTCCGCGTAGGGCAGGCCCAGCTGGTTGGCCAGGTCGCCCGCTTCGCCGTTCACGACCGCACGCGCCGCCGCGAGCAGGACGGTCCGATCGGCCGCGGGCGCGCCGGTGCCGCGCAGCAGGTACACGCCGCCGGGGCGGTGCTTCCACGCCGCCCACGGGCCCTTCTCGAGCAAGCTCTGGAGTTGCTCGTGCATCTCGTCCAGGTAACTCTCGGCGTGGTCGTTCAGGATGACGACGTCTGCGCTGAGTCCCTTGAGCCGCCAGTACTCTTGGGCGCGCAGGATCTGCAGCACCAGCGACGTGTCCTCGCTGCGCACGGTACGCACCACGAGGATGGGCAGGTCGCCCGAGATGCCGAGCGCCCACAGGCCCGGTTGCCCGAGCGCGTTGCCCGCGAGCATTGCTGGCGGCGCTCGCAACGCACCGTCTGTCCACAACACGCGCGAGGCGAGGCGTTCGTAGAGTCGTGCCTCGTCGGCCGAGAGGCCGAGGTGGCGCAGGCGCATCGCGGTCTGGCTGCTGGCGAGCATGAACGCACGCGCCGCGGCCGCGGGGTCGTCGTACTTCTCGGCCAGCGCGAGTGCCGCGGCGCGCGTCGAGGCCACACCGGTCGCGAACGCCAGCCGCACACGGCCGCCGGCGGCGATTCGCACGCGCTGGCGCAGGCTCAGTATGGGGTCGAGCACGGCCCCGTGTGTGCCCGAAAGTGCGCGGCCATCAAGCGCGAGCGGGTTCTCCGGCGTGCGGCCCCGGCCGATGAAGCGCGCGCGGTCGGTCTCCCATTCGATCGCTCCATGCGCGCCGTCCTCGGCGCTGATCACGTGCACCGCCCATGGAGTGGGATCGTCGGGCGAGCGCGGCCGTCGGCCGCACAGCAGCGCAGTGCAGTCGGGGAGGTATTCGGTCTCGAGGAAAAGTTTGAGGAATACCGGGTGCGACAGGTCGTCGGCCGGAGGGGCCAGCACGACCTCGACCAGGCTCGTGACCTCGATCTCTCGCGGGCGGTCGCTGCGGTTCACCAGCGTGACGCGGCGGATCTCCACGTCGTCCTCGGGCGAGACGATGATCTCCAGACGCGTGTCGATACCGTCATCCGTGCGTTCGAACTTCGCGACATCGGCATCGAACGTGACCCGGTAGCGCTCGGCTTCGCGGCAGACGGGCTGGTGGGCCGCCGACCACAGCAGGCCGCTGCGCACGTCGCGCAGGTATACGAACTGGCTGCCTGGGTCGGTCGTCGGGTCGTCACGCCGGCGCGTCACGGCGAGCCCGCGCCAGCTGCTGGCGCCGCCGCCGGCGTTGGTCACCACCGCGGTGTACTGGCCGTTCGAGAGGAAGTGCGCGCTCGGGTGGAGCGTGTGCGGCGAGCGGAAGCGCCGTGGCGAGACCGGGGCCACGTGCGGCTCGATCCGGGTGGACTCGGCGGGCCGCGGCCGGATCACCGGCACGAACTGCGGTACGCGCTCCTGCAACAGCGGTTCCGTCGCCTGCACGCGCGCGTCGGAGTGGAAGCGCCGCACCATCGGCGCGCCGAGCACGGCGCTGGCGAGGGCCAGCAGGCTCATACCTTGATGATGCGCGAAGCATGCGCGCACCGGGTGCAGACGCGTGGCATCGGGCGCGGGCTCACCGTCGGCGGCCAGTTTGCGGCGCGGCGTGTAGTCCAACGCCTCGAGGAACCCAAACGGCCCCGGAGGGGTCTCGCGCGCGAGGCGGCGGAAGTTGGCGGCAGCTGCGGCGGGATCCACGATCGCGGCCAGCGCGGTGGCGTAGGGCGCGACCACCAGATCCTCGGCGAGACCGCGCTTGAGACCCGCGCCGGGAACCCCGAACGCCTTGTACTGGTAGACGCCGTCAGGGTCCTGCACGTTGTAAGCCGATTCCGAGATGCCCCACGGCACATTGTGGCGGCGGCCGTAGCTGACGTGCGCGCGCACCAGCTCGCGGCTGGCGTTCTCGAGCAGTGTCTCGGGATGGCTGCGCATCAGCAGCATGGGCATGAGGTACTCGAACATCGAGCCGCTCCACGACACGAGCGTGGTGCAGCCTTCCACGCTCACCAGAGCGCGCGAGAGCCGGAACCAGTGTTCCTGCGGCACCTCGTCGCGCGCGATGGCGATGAAGCTCGCCAGCCGAGCCTCGCTGGCCAGCAGGTCGTAATACGAGGCATCGAGCCGGCCGGGCGAATCGGCGCTGGGCAGGCTGAAGCCGATCGAGAACAGGCCGCGCGCCGGGTCATAGAGGAACTTCCATGCCATGCCGTCGGCAAGCGAGTCGCAGCGCAGCGCCAGACCGAGCAGCCGTTCGCGCAGGCTGGAGCTCGGAGCCGTCAGATCCTGCGACCACTCGAGCGCGGCCTCGAGCAGGCGCGCCCACTCGGCGACCGCATCCGTGTCAGCGCCGGCGGGGGCCGACGCCGCCACGCCGGCGAGTGCGGCGCGCAACGGCGCGGCCTCCAGACGAGCGATCTCGATCCGCTGCGCGGCGGGCATGCGCTCGGCCAGGCGCAACAGCAGCGCAACGAGTTCGTGCTGCGCCAGATCGCAGAAGCCGCGCAACGCGGTGGCGGCATGGGCGCGGTGGG
>CAZADU010000018.1:0-1906 GCA_964483945.1 uncultured bacterium | reverse complement strand
GCGTCTTCCACGAGCGCGAGCACGCCGAGCGAGGCACCGGCCGCCAAACCGCGCACGATCCCCGCCCATGTGAAGCGCGAAGTCTGGAAACGCGACGGCGGCCGCTGCACATTCAAGAGTGCGACGGGACGGCGCTGCGAGCGCACCCGCGGTTTGGAATTCGACCATCTGAAGCCCGTGGCACTCGGCGGGCAAGCGACGTTCGAAAACGTGCGCCTGCTGTGCCGGAAGCACAATCAACTCGAAGCCGAGCGAAGGCTGGGTGTTGATCTCATGAACTCCAAGCGCGCGGCCGCGAAGCGCCATCCCGTGGCCATGGCCAGCACGCCGCCGCTCGCTGGCTCGAACTTCCCGAGCGAGATGGCGACCGACGGTGCGCCAGGCAGAGCCTCTCGAAGCCCCGGAGCTTCGCACTCGAGCTAGCGCGTCTTCAGCGATTCGGCAGCAACAAGCTCGACCCAGTCAGTGGCCCGCAGCGATTCATGGGCGGCCGACCCTCTCGGCTCACGGTTCCTGAACAGTCCGGGCTAGTGCCCTCCGCCGCGGCTCGGGCGGGCGTTCCACAACACCGCCATGAGCACGGCGCCGATGACTGAGAAGCCGATCATGCTTGGGGCCCACATGCCCCAGCCGTACGTTTCGAGCACCCAGCCCAGGCCGATGCCGGTGAACGCACCGCCGATGTACTGCATGCCGTCGAACAGGCCGGCTGCGGTGGCTGCGGCGCGCTTGCCGCCGAAATCCATGGAGGCGGTGCCAGACAGCATCGAGTGCACCATCGAGATGGCGAGTGAGTTGAACGTGAACGCGAGGATCACCGCGTCGAGGCTCGGGGCCTTCCACACCACATACAGGCAGACGATCTGGATCAAGTAACCGATGAACGCCACTGGCGGCCGGCGATGCCCGAACAGCTTGTCCGAGGCGAACCCGGCCACGAACGCTCCGGCGATTCCCGCCAGCACCACGCCCGCCGCACCCTTCTGGAAGACCGGGTGGTCGAACGGCAGCTTCTGCGCTTCCTGCATGTAGCGAGGGAACCACTGCTCGAAGCCGTGCCTCACGAAGCCGGTGCAGAACTCGGCGACCGCGATGGTGAGCGGGACCCGCTTCGTGAACACCTTCCGGGCGACATAGCTGAACGTGATCTTCTCGGTGTCGCCGCTGGTGGCGTCCTGCGGGTCGAAGTCGTCAAGGCCGGCGTCCTTCGGCGTGTCCTGCACCACCTTGTAGGTCACGTACGCCATGATCGCGGTGGCGATCGCGGGCAGGAAGAACTTCCATTGCCACGGCAGCGCCACTATGAGCGGTGCGGCCATGAGCGCGTACACCAGGGCGCGGCCACTCTGGATCATCGAGCCGAAGATCGCGCTGAACACACCGCGCTCGCTGACGTGGAACCAGCCGCTGTTCACCTTGATCAGGGCGAGGGCGCTGTACGACTGGAAGTACATGTTCAGCGTCCACACCGTGGCGAGGTAGCCCAGCAGCACCGCACCGGTGCCGAGGAAGCCGAGGTACGCCCCAAGCCCGAACGCGAGGTTGAAGATGGTCGCGCCGATCGCACCGATGAGCATGGCGCGCCGGCCGCCGAGGCGGTCGGCGATGGGGCCGTTGAACAGCGCCGAGATGCCGTACACGAGCGTCGCCGTCGAGATGATCGCGCCGACCTGGGTCTTGTCCCAGCCGTACATGTCGGACAGCGACTTGTTGGCGAACCCGAAATTGTACCGGGCCATGTACATGGCCGCGTAGGTCGTGCCGAGGGCCAGCCAGTTCTGGGTGCGGCGGCTCAGGAACGCGGGGCTGTGCTTGGGCGTCGCTTCGGCCATGGTGTCCTCCGAACCGGGCGCGCCGGCATCGAGGCCGGCGAGGGCTGCGCAATCGCGCAAGGAAACCCGCCCGG
>CAZADU010000017.1:0-2181 GCA_964483945.1 uncultured bacterium | reverse complement strand
CTTGATCGCGACGTCTCGGCCGAGGCGGGGGTCGCGCGCGTGCCACACCTCACCCATGCCACCGACGCCCAGTAGCGAAAGCACCTCGTATAGACCGAGCCGCGATCCAGCCTTGAGGAGCAAGGGAGACACCTCCCCCGTTGCGGGCGCATCACGTCACTATTCGGCACGGCCACCGGGCGCGATAGCCACGGCGCAAGCGAGCCTGAGCGCCGCGAACTTCGGAGGAACGACCGCGGAGCAGGGGCCGGCGAGCCAACCAACACCAGTGTACCCCTTCGCGGGGACGTTCCTCCAGTCGCGAGGCCGCACCTGCTAGCGGACGATGATCACCTGGCGGACCTGGCCACGGACGCGGAAGTAGATGCCGCTGCGCAGTGGCTTCTCCACGCGGCGTCCCGCGACATCGTAGTAGACGTCCTCGCGCACCGCGGGTGGTGCAGGCGGAGGACCTTCCGCGGACACGATCGGACCCGCGCTCACCGTCCAGTGATCGAGGATGGTACCGGGCGTGCAGTTGTCGCTGCAGCCGCTGCCGCCCAGCGGGCCACACACGGCCCAGCCCTCAATGCGGTCGAGGTGGACCTGGATCTTGAGATGGTGGAGCTCGTTCGAGCGCGCCATCGAGTTCGCCGGGCGCGAGGAACGCATGCCCCCGCAGGCGGAACCGCCACCACCCGTCACGATGCTGAGCAGGCCGCCGGTCGCCGCCATGGACCATCGTTCGTAGTGATGACTGTGCCCGTGCAGTGACAGGACGAACTTGGGAAAGCTCGCGCGCAGCGCCATGAGGACCGCCTGGATGTCGGGGTCCGCGGGGTGATCGGAGCCCGAGTTCCAGGCCGGGAAATGGCCGTACACGACGATGAACGTGAGATTTGGGTCGACCTGTGCCTGGGCCATGATCGGCGCGACGCCCGCCGACCAATCGGTGAGCGCTCCGACCATGTCCAGCGCGGGCATCGAGATGAAGCGTGTGTTGCCGTAGTCGAACCAGCCCCAGTCATCGGCGGGACCGTTATTCTTGGCCTGCGACGCACTCGGGATGCTCTGCGTATTCGGGAGCACGAACCGGCCCTCATAGTTGTTGAGGTTGTCCGGCCGCGAACAACTCGAGCTCGACGACAGGCACTGCCACTCGTGATTGCCCCACGCGGGCATGTACGCGGCCTCGAGTGACCACGCCTGTACGTCGTTGAAGTGCGTGTCCACTTCGGCCGCGCCGCTCTGGTCACCGTAGGTGAGGTCGCCGATTCCGAGCACGAAGCGCGGACGGTCGGCTCCGGGCACGGTCGGCTCATCCGCGGCGATCTGCGCCTGGGTCGGAGCGATCGACGCGTAGCTCAAGCTGCTGCCGATGTCCGCCTGCGCGGCGAACCAGAACCCCGCGGTTCCGGGAAGCGGCGGCGTGCGGAACGTGTGCTCGGGTCCGTCGCCGATGCGATACAGGTAGAGCGTGTTCGGCGTCAACCAGTCGAGAATCGCCTCGCGGTGCTGCGACCCGGGCGGTTCAGGATGCGGCACGGGGGCCTTGGCGATCACGCTCCGGTAGTAGGGTGCAACCGCGCGGAAGTGAATCGTCGTCTCGGGGCCTCGCCAAGCGAACGCCACCGAAGTGGGCCCGAGGATCGTCCAGTGTACTTCGTCAGCCCCGTGCGCGATCTGAGCGATGCCGGCGAACATGAGCAGCAGCGCAATTCGGAACGAAGCTGTCCCACGCAAGCATCACCTCAATGACGGGCCACAGGTCATGCCCTCCGTGGCGCCGTTCCGCAGTACGCGGACAGACATTGATTCTGCGCTGTCAGGCGGTACGCATCAACATGATAAGCGCGTTCCAATGGCCTTTCGCGCCGGTTCAGGTGGCTCGCTCACACGGTGTGAGGTTGCCGAATCTGACCCCGTGCGTGCATGGAGGCGGGGCCGCCGATGCCATATCCTCGCGACATGACTCCCGCACCCAGCCCCCACGAACCTCGCGTCCACGGCGAGGCGGTCATCTACCGGCTGTTCGACGTGGGCTACGCCGTCGCGCTCGACCGGGCGTTCGACCTGTTGGCATCGAGTGCTCCCGAACGGCGGCTGCCGACACGCGGTGAGGCGCAGACCATCCAGATTCCGAATCCACCGGTCACGGTGAGCCTTGGCAGCGAGCACATCGAGATTGCTGGCCGCCCGGTC
>CAZADU010000016.1:0-2760 GCA_964483945.1 uncultured bacterium | reverse complement strand
CGTCGCGCCGTCCGCCGGCACCAGGATCACTCCCTGTGACGTGAATGCCGCCGCACTGTTCGACGACGAGGAGTTGGCGGGAGTCGCGTCGTTGATCACCAATGACGTCACCGGCGTCGTACCGGTGTTCGTCACCGTGATCTCGTAGCGGATGCAGGCATTCGGTACCGCGCCGGTCGTGAGGTTCAGCGTGGTGAACGCCGCGTCCTCCGTGCCGTCGCAGGCCGCGTCCAGCGCCTGCCGCTTCACGATCGTGATCTGGCCGTTGATGACCGTGGTCGCGTCCTGGGCGATGCCCGGCACCGGCACCGGATCGGTGTAGGCGACGTTCGCCGTGGTCGCGGTGATGGTCGTGGTGTTCACCGTGCCGAGCGGAACGCCGGCCGGCGAGAACACCTGCACGAACACGCGTAGTGTCGCACCGGGCGCCAGACCGCCCATGCCATTCAGCGTGGTGAGCGGCAGATCGCCCGCATCGAACGAACCGCTGCCGTTCGTGTCCCAGTAGAGCGCCGAGTTCCACGAAGCCTGATTGTCGGCGCCTGCCACGGACACCGTGCTGCCGGCGCCGTCACCTTCCAGCACGTTGCCGTTGTTGGACAGCGTGTGCGTGTAGACCACGAAGCCGCCCGGCAGCACCTGCGCGGTATTATTCGGCGTCAACGACACGTCACGGAGCACCGTCACGCCGGCCTGATCGTGGATGATGTCCTGGGCGTTGGTCACGGGCGAGAGCGCACGGAAGTACAACTCGACGTCGCCGCTGGCGAAGCCGACCGGCACGTCCACGTCGGCGTACACGAGCATGTTGCCGCCCGCGGCCACCGGACCGGTGGTGGTGATGACGGTGTTCGCCGCATCGCGGAACGTCACCGTCCAGCCGGCCGGGAGCGTCAGCGAGGCGAGCGTGCTCACCGTGCTGGCCGCCAGGTCGTACGCATCGGACTGGGCGCTGGTGTTGTTGACGTACAGGGTGAAGCGGGCCGTGTTGCCCGGGTTCACGACCTGACGGTCCATGAACGCGCCCTCGGGGCCGGCGCCTGAGCCGGAGCCGCCCGGCAGCGCGGCGTTGTTCGTGAGGTCGACCGAGTTCGACGTGATCGTGGTGAGGATGTCGGTGGCCGTCGCCGTGGCGAGCGGGTTAGACGCCGAGGTGGCCGTCTTCGACACCTGGTAGGGGCCACCCGTCGCACCGGCCGGCAGCGTCACCTTGAGCACCACGTTGTAGCTGGCGCCGCCGGCGAGCGGGCCCACGTCGGGAATGAGGTTGCCGTTCGAGTCGGTGAGCGGCGTCACACCGTCGCTCTGGAACAGCTGCACGATCGAACCCGCCGGGAACGAGCTGCCCGACGTGCTGATGTCGAACACGTCGGCGCCGTTGCCGGTGTTGGTGAGCACGTTCGTGAACGACACCGTGGCGCCCTGGAGCGCGCTCGCGACCGTCGCACCCGTGAACGCCACGGAAGCCGACTGGTCCACGGTGAACGGCGCGATGTTCGTGAAGAACGGTCCCACGTCGGCGACGCCGTTGTTGTAGGCGAAGCGTGCCGCGTTGTTGATGGTCTGCGGGGCGAGCGCGGCGTTCACGTTCACGTCGAACGTGATGCTCCCGGACTGGCCCGGCGGCACGGCGCTGACGATCGCCGTCACCGCACCCGGTGTGGACACGTTGTGGTCCCAGCGGATCACGGGGCCGGTGCCGTGCGTGTCGGCGGAGTCGGCATCGGACAGCACCGTGGCACCCGTGGCGCTCCAGCGACCGCTGCCGGCCACGAACGTCATGCCGGCGGGGATCAAGTCGGTCAGCCGAACGCCGGTGGCGGTCGAGTTGCCCGAGTTCGTGTAGGTCAGGGTGTAGGTGTACGGACCGCTCGGCGAGCCGCCATTGGGGGCGCTGACCGACTTGGTGAAGTTGATCACGGCGTTCGTGCTCACCGTGACCAGGTCCGTGTTGACCGCCGTCTGGCCGGCGTCGAACGCGCTCACCGCGTTGATCTGGATGAGCGACCCATCCCCATTGGCCTGTGTGCCCGGCACGGAGCCGACCGCGACGAACCGGAACGTCGCACCCGCGGCGAGCGGGCCGGTGGTGATGACGGGCGTGAAGTTGTCCGGCACGCCATTGCCGTCCGCGTCCACATACAGCACGAGTCCGGTCAGATCGAAGTCGTCACCCACCTGGTTCACCGCGGCGAGCGAGAACGCATCGTTGCCGTTGCCCGTGTTGGTGAGCACGTGGGGGAACACGGCCTGTCCGCCCGGCGCGGCCAGGCGGATGCCGTCGGCCGTGAGCGTGAGGCTCGCCACCTGCTGCACGACCGTGGTCACGGTGTTTGAACTGACGGTATAGCTGTTGGAGGCGGCGTCCTGGTACGTGGCGGTGGCTTGGTTGCCGATCGTCGTGCCGGCCGGCGGGGCGGCGAACGCCACTCCCGCGAGTGTGGCGAGCGCGAACACCGACAGGGCGGTGAGTACCCGGCCGAGCAGCGGCGCGACCTGCCGGCGGATGGCGCCGGCGATCATGCTGGGCTTCATGGAGAACACTCCGGTGGATGGGTCCGAGGGGGGGCCCGTCGATGCGCGGTGGGCCGATGGCCGGTCGCGCGTTCGCCGGGTTCGTCAGCGATGGATCGAAGAAACGCTCAGCGAGTCAGGGAGGCGACCTGCGTGGGTTCGATGCGCACGCGGGCCGCGACCTCACGCTTCTGGTTCGCGGGCAGAGCACCCAGCGGCCAGCGCAGCGCGACGTACTCGGATGCG
>CAZADU010000015.1:0-1585 GCA_964483945.1 uncultured bacterium | reverse complement strand
CCGAAAGTGAACAGCAGTTCGGCGACGTGGCCGTGCTTGTGCACCTGTCTCAGCCCGAAGCGTTCCACCAGCATGCCGATCGCGCCGACCAGCAGCGGGGCGATGACCAGGCCCGGCCAGAAGCCGATCTTGGTGCTCACCTGGAAGGCGAGGTAGGCCCCCAGCATGTAGAAGCTGGCGTGCGCGAAATTGAGCACGCCCATCAGCGAAAAGACGAGCGTCAGGCCCGAGGACAGCATGAACAGCAGCAGCCCGTAGCTGATGCCGTTCAGGCTCTGGACGAGAAAGAATTCCATGGCAGAAACAAAAACGGGGAGCTTTGCGGCTCCCCGTGGGTTTCGCTGCCGGCGGCTACGGACGCTTCATCTGGCAGGAGGTCGGCTGCGCCGAGGTGTAGGCCTCCAGGCGCGCCTCGGTGATCGGCGCGAGCCCGCTGCCCTCCATGTCGATCTTGGCGTGCTTCGGGCCGCCCTTGGCGGCGGATTTGACCAGCGTCAGCACGTAGAGCGGCTGGATCAGCTGGTGGTCGCTCTTGCGCATCTCGACTTCGCCCAGTTCGCCCTCATGCTTCATGCCTTCGAGCGCGAGCGCGACGGCCTTGGGCTCGACCGACTTTGCCCGCACGATGGCCGTGGCGAACATGTCCCACATGATCTTGCCGCGCAGGAAGTAGAAGTCCGGGTTGCCTTTGGGCGCCTGCATGCGGTAGTCCGCATCCCATTTCGCCGCCTTGTTGTTCTCCACGTTGGAGTGGTACTCGGCGATGATCTTCACCTTGCCCGCGGCGGCGTCGCCCATCGCGGTCGGCGTGCCCAGGCCGCCCGCGTAGTAGGTGAGCCAGGTCACGTCCAGCCCGGCATCGCGCCCGGCCTTCACCAGCAGCGACATGTCGTTACCCCAGTTGCCGGTGATGACGCTGTCGGCGCCGGAGGCCTTGATCTTGGCCACGTAGGGCGCGAAATCGCTCACCTTGCCGAGCGGGTGCAGGTCGTCGCCGACGATCTGGATGTCGGGGCGCTTGCGGCCGATCAGCTCGCGCGCTGCTTTTTTCACTGCATGGCCGAAGGAGTAATCCTGGTTGAGCAGGTACACCTTCTTGATGTTCTTCTGGCCTGTCATCCAGGTGGTGAGCGATTCCATCTTCATATCGGCGTTGGCGTCGAACCGGAAATGCCAGAACGAGCACTTGTCGTTGGTGTAAGCCGGATCCACCGCCGCGTAGTTCAGGTAGAGGACCTCCTTGCCGGGGTTGCGCTCGTTGTGGCGGTTCACCGCCTCGATCAGCGCGCCGGCCACCGCCGAGCTATTGCCCTGGGTGATGTAGCGGATCTCCTGGTCGATGACGCGCTTCAACTGGTTGAGCGATTCCTGCGGGCTCACCTTGTTGTCGAACGGCACCACCTCGAGCTTCACCTTGCCGAGCCGGCCGCTCTTGTTGATGCGGTCGACGGCGAAGCGGAACTCGGCGAGCCCCTGCTCGCCGACGTTGGCGAACGGCCCGGACAGCGGGTCGATGTAGGCGACCTTGACGGTCTGCGCGTTGGCGCCGAACGAAACGAGCGTTGCGGCAGCGGCAAATGCGGCT
>CAZADU010000014.1:0-5195 GCA_964483945.1 uncultured bacterium | reverse complement strand
GAGCGGAGGATGTCGGCGGTCTCCGTCATCTCCACCATGAACGTGCTCTGCCCCGCACCCAGCCGGTCGGCGGCACCGACGCGCGTGAACAGCCGGTCCACGAGCCCGATCGTGGCGTGCGCGGCCGGCACCCACGAACCGCTCTGTGCGAGCAGGACCAGCATCGCGACCTGCCGCAGGTAGGTGCTCTTGCCGCCCATGTTCGGGCCGGTGAGCAGCACGATCTGCCGCTCGCGCGCGTCCAGCCGCACATCGTTCGCCACAAACTCGCCGCGCGGAAGCAGGCGTTCCACCACCGGGTGGCGCACGCCCTCGGCCACCAGCCGGTCGCTGTCCTCGAGCACGGGGCGCGTCCACTCGAAGCGGGCGGCCGCCTCGGCCAACGACGCTTCGGCATCGAGGCCGGCGAGTGCCCCAGCGGCCGCCTGCAACGACGCCAAGTGCGCGGCGCATTCGTCACGCAGGGAAGTGAATAGTTCGTGCTCGCACGCCTTCAGCTTCTCGTCGGCGCCCAGCACCTCGGCCTCACGGGACTTGAGTTCGGGCGTGACGTAGCGCTCGGCGTTGGTGAGCGTCTGGCGACGTTCGAAGTCGGCGGGCACCTTGTCGCGGTGAGCGTTCGTGACTTCGAGGTAGTAGCCGAACACTTTGTTGTAGCCGACTCGCAGGCTCGTGATACCGGTGCGCTCGCGCTCGCGCACCTCGAGGTCGGCGATCCAACGCTTTCCCGAGTGCGACAGCTCGTACAGCGAATCGCGCAACGTATCGAACCCGCCGCGCACGATGCCGCCCTCGCGTGACGAGACGGGCGGCTCGTCCACGAGTGCTGCCGAGAGGCGCGAAGCGAGCGTGGGCGGCACGGTCATGGCGAGCGCCGCGGCGGCGAACGATGCCACCCCCGCACCCTCGAGCCCCGCCGCCAGGTCGGGCAGCCGCTGCAGCGCATCCCGGAGCGCGCCCAGGTCTCGTGGCGTGGCCTTCGCACACGCGATGCGCGCGGCGAGCCGCTCCAGGTCGGGCAGCCCTCGCAGCGCCTCTCGGAACGAGCCCCGCGGCGCGCGGGTTCCCAGCCAGGCGGCCACCGCCTCCTGCCGTTCATGGATCGCGCCCAGCGAGGCGAGCGGCCGCTCGAGCCAGCTGCGCAGGCGCCGCGAGCCACCCGAGGTGACGGCGAGGTTCAGGTGGTGCCACAGCGTGTACGAGAGGTCCCCGCCCGGCTGCGGAGTGAACAGCTCGAGATGGCGCGCGGTGGCCGCGTCGAAGCGCAGCGCCTGTTCCTCGCTCCAGCGCTCCACGCGAGTCATCTGTGCGGCGTGCCCGCCCTGCGTGCGGTCCAGGTAGTCCAGTGCCGCGGCGGCTGCCGACAGCGCCAGTGGAAGGTCGGCGTGCGCGTCAGCGACGACTTGGCTCCAGCGCGCCGGTGGGCGTGACTCGTCAAGCCAGCGTGCCACGGGCAGCGTGCTGCGCGCCCCCGGCAGCCCCGCGAGCGCCGCCTCGATTAGCGGAGTCACGCTCTCGTCGAGCGGTGCAGGCAGCAGCCACTCCGCCACGCGAGAACGTGAGAGAAGCGCTCCCGCCTCGTTCCAATCACACTCCGCCAGCTTCATCTCGCCCGTCGAGGCGTCGGCGAGGCAGAGCCCGAGCCGATCCGGCCTCGGCCAGAGTGCCGCGAGGAAGTTGTTCGCCGCACCCTCGAGGAACTGGTCGCCCGTCACCGAACCGGGTGTGAGCACCTCGGTGACACCACGCTCCACGAGGCCCTTCGCCAGCGCCGGGTCGCCGAGCTGGTCGCAGATCGCGACCTTGTGCCCGAGCCGCAGCAGGCGCGCGACGTAGCCGTCGCGTTGGTGCCACGGAATGCCGCACATCGGGATCGGGTCCGGGTCCTGCTTGTTGCGCGACGTGAGCGTGAGGCCCAATAGTCGCGAGGCGTTCACCGCGTCCTCGAAGAACATCTCGTAGAAGTCGCCGAGCCGAAAGAACAAAAACGCTTCGCCCACCTCCTGCTTGGTGGCGAGGTACTGGCGCATGAGCGGCGTGCGCGCCGCGGCCGAATGGGCGGCGGGCGAACTCACGTTTCGCCCGCGTCTCATGACGGCACCTTGAGCGGTTGCGGCCCCAGTCTCGCGGCCTCGAAGCTGCGCGGCCACAGACGCGCGAGCCGCTCGCGCGCGGCCGCCGCGTCGGCAGGCCGGCCCAACTGCTCGCACAGCGCGGCGTAGCGTTCGAGTGCTGCGGGCTCGGCATCGCCCGCAGGGCCATCCAGCAATCGCCGCAACACGTCCAGCTCGCGGGAGGTCTCGCCCGCCAGCGCGTGCGCCTGGGCGACTCCCAGCTGCGCATGCTTGCGAAGCGGCTGAGAAGACGAGGCCACCTCCTCGAACGCGGCGCGGGCACGGCCCGCCTCGTGCGCGCCCAGCAGTGCGAGCCCCTGGCGATAGCGCGCGTCAGCTCGCTCAGCGCCGACGAGCCGCGCGGCCGCACGGCCGAATGCGTCGGCGGCGAGACGATACTCGCCGCGAGCATGATGGAACTGACCCAGGGTGAACGCCGCCGAGGCGGCAAGTGCCCGGGGGCCTCGCGACTCCAACTGTTGCAGCGCCGGGGCGAGGCTGTCGGCGGGCAAGCCGGCCGGGACATGCCTCCAGAGGGGCTCCAGCGCCCGTGCCGGGGCGGCAAAGCCGAGGAGGCTCACGAGCGTCAGGACAGGGCGAAAGCGGCTCAGGGGGCGCATGGGGCGAGCAGAGTACGCCGCGGGCGCCCGCGCCGCCAGACGGGGGCGCTCTCCTGGAAAGACGACGGGCCCGCCCTTTCGGGGCGGGCCCGCGTCAGATTGCATCGGTGCCGAGCCGGCCGATGGCCGACCCAGCGCCTCGGTCACTCCTCGTCAGCGATGTCGTCCTTGATCTTCGCCGCCGCCGGATCCTCAGCGGGCGGGTTCGCCGCGATGCGCGCACGAACCTGGTTCCGCTTGGAGGTCCACTCGGCCAGCGCGATGTCGTCCTGGTCCGTCAGCCACGCCTTCACGCTCAGGATGAGCCGGTGATTCGGCACGTCCACGCGCGTGACCTTCATGGTGAGCGGCTCACCGACCTCGAACGCGTCGTTCGGACGCTTGAGGTCGTCGAGACCCAGCTGCGACAGCGGGATGAAACCCTCGATGCCGTCGCCGAGGTCCACGATGGCGCCACGATCGAACAGGCGGTTCACGACGCCTTCCAGCGCCATGCCCGACGGGAAGCGCTCCGCGAGCAGCGGCCATGGATCCTCGGACACCTGCTTGAGGCCCAGGCTGATGCGACGGTGCTCCTTGTCGATGGACAGCACCACGACCTCGATGGCATCGCCCTTCTTGAGCACCTCGCTCGGGTGAGCGACGCGCTTTGTCCACGACATGTCGGAGACGTGCACGAGGCCGTCGATGCCCTCCTCGAGTTCGACGAACGCGCCGAAGTTCGTGAGGTTGCGGACCTTGCCCTTGACCTTCATGCCCGGCGGATACTTGTGGTCGAGCGTGAGCCAGGGATCCGGCTCCACCTGCTTCAGGCCGAGCGAGATCTTCTCGTTGGCCTTGTCCACCTTGAGCACCACGGCCTCGATGATGTCCGCGAGGTTCACGATCTTGGAGGGGTGCCGCACGTGACGCGTCCACGACATCTCGGACACGTGGATGAGACCCTCGATACCCTTCTCCAGCTCGATGAACGCGCCGTAGTCGGTGATCGAAACCACCTTGCCTTTGATGCGGTCCCCGACCTTGTACTTGTCCTCGACGCCTTCCCACGGATAGGACTCGAGCTGCTTGAGTCCGAGCGAGATGCGCTCCTTCTCCGGGTCGAAGTTGAGGACCTTCACGCGCACCCGGTCGCCGATCTTGACCAGCTCCGAGGGGTGCGCGACACGGCCCCACGACATGTCGGTGATGTGCAGGAGACCATCGATGCCGCCCAGGTCCACGAACGCCCCGAAGTCGGTGATGTTCTTGACCTGACCCTCGCGGATCTGGTCTTTCGCCAGGTCCTTGAGGATCGTGGCCTTCATCCGCTCGCGCTCTTCCTCGAGCACGGCGCGGCGGGACACGACGATGTTGCGGCGGCGCTTGTTGAGCTTGATGATCTTGACTGACACGGTCTGGCCGAGCAGGGCGTCCACGTTCTGCACCTGCCGCAGGGCGATCTGCGAGCCCGGCAGGAACGCCTCGACACCGTACAGGTCCACGACGACGCCACCCTTGATCTTCTTGATCAGGCGGCCTTCGACCACCTGGCTCGAGTCATGGGCTTCCTTGACGCGATCCCACACGCGCACGAAGTCCGCGCGTTGCTTGGAGAGCACGACCAGGCCGTCCTGGTTCTCCATCTTCTCGAGGAAGACCTCGAGAATGTCGCCGACCTTGATGCTCGACGGGTCCGCGAACTCGGACAGCGAGATGATTCCCTCGCTCTTGAATCCCACGTCGACCAGCACGTCCTTGTCGTCGATCGCGAGGACCGTGCCACGCACGATCTCGCCCTCGCCGATGGAACGCATCGACTCCTCGTATGCCCCGAACATCGCCTGGCGCTGATCAAGCGAGAGTTCGTCCTCCTCTTCGTAATTGAGGGGGAACAGGGGGAGGCTGGGTGCCCGCTTGTTCGGCGCGGGGTTAAGGGGTGGCTCCTGGACTTCCGGCATGTATCGACTACCTCCTGGATATGGAATATGCGGAGACGGTCAGACCGCCCCGCTTGAAACCGAATTCAACTGCCCGTCGCGGATCGCCGCGATCTCTCGCATCACCCCAGCCCCGATGCCCTGATAGAGCGCCCGGCCGGGTTCGAGCCCCGCGTCCGTCTCGGCCAGTTCCCGCCACGTCCGCGCCGGGCCGAACGTCACCCGCACCCGCACGCGACGGAACAGCCACTTCCCCGGTTCGCTGCTGCCCGAGATGTAAGCCGGAACGATGCGTACATCCGTCGCAACCGCGAGCATGCCGACGCCGGGACGAGCCGCCTTCAACTCACCATCGCGCGCACGCGTCCCCTCCGGGAACATGAGCAGCGCACGACCCGCGCGGAGGATCTCCATGGCCTTGCTGAGACCGCTCAAGTCCGCGACGCCACGCCGGATGGGTATGGCATTCACCGAACGAATGAGCGGGCCTAGGACCGGTATGCGGAACAGCTCCTCCTTGGCGAGGAAGTGCAGTTCGCGGA
>CAZADU010000013.1:0-4913 GCA_964483945.1 uncultured bacterium | reverse complement strand
CGAGCTGTCGGACATCGGCGGGCAGGCGGATGTCCGGCTGCAGCTCCTCACCCAGGCCCAGCTCACCCTGTCCCTGGGGTACGCGCAGGCCATGGAGCAGGGCCGGGCCCCCTCGCACGAGTGGATGATCTCGCTCAAGATCCTGTGACCGCATGACACCATGGAGCATCCTCGCCGGCTTCGTGCCGGTGCTCGCGTTTCTGATCGGACTGCGGCTGATGGACAGCTTCAAGCTGGTCCATCGCTCGCTGCTCTATGGCGCCATCGCCACGGGCGTCGCCGCGGCCATGCTCGCGTTCGGCGCGAACCAAGCTGTGATGGAAACACTCGGCGTGTCGCCGGAGGTGCTGCGCGCCTGGGTCGCGCCGCCGCTCGAGGAGCTGCTCAAGGCAGTACTCGTCGCGTGGTGGATCGCGCGCGACCGCGTCGGGTTCGTCGTGGACGCTGCCATCGTCGGCTTCGCAGTCGGCGCGGGCTTCGCCCTGACCGAGAACCTCTACTACGCAATCGTGCTCGGTGATCCGTCATTCGTGCTGTGGCTGGTGCGCGGCCTCGGGACGGCGATCATGCACGGGTCCACCACAGCGCTGTTCGCCATCTTCGGCAAAGCCCTCTCCGACCGCCACCCGCGCGCCGGCCTGTGGGCGTTCGCGCCCGGCTTCCTGGTCGCCACCGGGCTACACACTGTGTTCAACCAACTCGCGCTCTCGCCAGTGGTCACGACCGCGATCCTGCTCGCGGTGATGCCGCTGGCCCTCATGGCCGCGTTCGAGTACAGCGAGCGGGTCACGCGCGAGTGGCTATCGGCTGGGTTCGATGGCGAAATGGAGATGCTCGAGAAGATCCTCGAGGGCGACGTGTCGCGCACGCACGTGGGCGAGTACCTCGAGTCGCTGCGCAGCCGATTCCCGCCGCCGGTCGTGGCGGATCTGCTCTGCCTGCTCACCGTGCACCTGGAGCTGTCGCTGCGCGCCAAGGGCATGTTGATTGCGCGCGCCATCGGACTGGAGGTCCCGGTGGACGACCAAGTCCGGTCGAATCTCGAGGAGCTCAAATACCTGGAACGCGTCGTGGGCCCGACCGGGCTGCTCGCCATCCTGCCGCTCCGCCGTGCGAGTCGCCGCGACCTGTGGCAGATCCTGATGCTCGAGCGCGCACAGGGGAACGCGGCCGCGAAGCGCTGAGATACCATTTGGCTTGCTGCGCGCCGCCATGGCAGGCTGCGCGTTCCACCCACTCCCGGAGGCCGCCTTGCGTTACCTGCTCCGACTGCTCTCGCCGTTGCTCCTGCTCGCGGCAGCCACGGCCGCGCACGCCCAGATCCCCACACCGAGCGCGTATCTCAAGCTCGACATCGGCGCCGATCGCGTGCTCGCGGACTACCACCAGATCCGCGCTTACTTCGCCGAACTCGACAAGCTCTCGCCGCGTGTGCAGGTGCAGGACTTGGGGCCCACCACGCTGGGTGAGCGCATGATCATGGCGGTGATCTCGTCCGAGACGAACATGGCGAAACTGCCGCGCTTGAAGCAGATCGCGAAGCGGCTGGCGGACCCGCGCGGCCTCACGCCCGAGGAGGAGGCCGCGCTCGTGCACGAAGGGCGCGCGTTCCTGCTCATCACTTGCAACATCCACTCCACGGAGATCGGTGCCTCGCAGATGGCCATGGAGTGGGCGCACGCCCTTGCCACCGCCACGGACGCCGAGACCCAGCGCCGGCTCGACGAGACCGTGCTGCTGCTGGTGCCGTCGCTCAATCCCGATGGCCAGATCATGGAGACCGAGTGGTACCGCAAGTGGCTCGGCAGCAAGTTCGAGGGCGGCCGCATGCCGTGGCTCTACCACCACTACGTCGGCCACGACAACAACCGCGACTGGTTCATGCTGACGCAGAAGGAATCTCAGGCCATGTCACACGCGGTCTACCACGAGTGGTTCCCGCAGGTGTGGCTGGATGAACACCAGATGGGCAGCACCGGGCCGCGCATTTTCGTGCCGCCCTACGCCGAACCAGTGGACGAGGACATCCATCCGCTCATCTGGCGTGAAGTGAACCTGATGGGCAGCCACATGGCGCTGCGCATGGAGCAGGCAGGGATGAAGGGCATCATCTATGGCTACTCGTTCGACGCGTACTGGCCGGGTGGTACCAAGAACACGGCGTGGTTCAAGAACATCTCGGGGCTGCTCAGTGAAGTGGCCTCGGTGGGAATCGCCACTCCGTTGTACATCGAACCCACGGAACTGGCCGGCGGCCGCAAGGGCCTCGTCGAGTACGGTGCGCAGACCAACTTCCCCAACCCCTGGCCCGGCGGCTGGTGGCGGCTGCGCGACATCATGGACTACGAGCGCGTCGCCTCCGACGCGATCCTTGAGTCGTGCGCCGACCATCGCGAAGACATCCTGCGCGACATCGCGGTGCGCGCCCGCGCCGCGATCGAAAGCGCCGAGCCAGAGGAGGCGTTTCGAATCCCGCGCGGGCAGCGCGACTGGCCCACCGCACTGCGGCTCGCCTCGCTACTCGCCGAGCACAACGTGGAGCTGTTCACAGACGCCTCGGGCGACGTGTGGGTGCCGCTGGCACAACCCTATGGCGATTTCGTGCGCGAGATGCTCACCACGCAGCGCTACCCGGAGGTGAAGCTCGTGGGCGGCCCCGAGATCGTGCGGCCCTACGATGTGGCGGCCTGGTCGCTGCCGCTGATGATGGGCGTGACCGTGGAGCGCGCACCCATGCCCGAGGGTGCCAAGCGGTTCACTGCGCCCGCGCTGGTCACCGTGCTGCCACCGGCGCCATCCAAGGCGGCGGGCAGGTCCAAGCGCAAGGCCGTGACGACCGTGCCCGCCAAGTCCGGGAAGTCCTCGAAGGTCGCGGCCCAGGAACTCGAGGGCTCGCTGCTGCCGCCCGGGCCGGAGTCCGCGCGAGCGCTCAACGCCGCCTTGAAGAGCGGTGGCAAGGTGTCGCGCGTGTTCTCGGAAACCCCGTCGAGCACACCGTCCGGAACCGCGGTCCTCGATTGGACTGCGACGGAGGCGGCGGAGAAGGCGCTGCCGGCGGGTGTGGAGCTCAAGTATCGCGAGTCGCTGCCGAAGGACGGCCAGGCGCTGACCGCGCCGCGCGTCGCGATCTACAAGCCGTGGGCCGCTTCGATGGACGAGGGCTGGACGCGATTCCTGCTCGAGCAGTACGGGTTCCAGCCCGCCACGCTCGACAACGCCACCATCCTCAAGGGCGGCCTGCGCGCGAAGTTCGACGCGATCGTGCTACCGGACGTGAGCAAGGAGTTGATCGCCACCGGCAAGCCGAAGCGCGACGAGGGTGCGATGACCTACTTCGTGGATCTTCCTCCGGGTTACGCGGGGGGGCTCGACAAGGACGGCGCGAAAGCACTCAAGGACTTCGTCGCAGCGGGCGGCACGCTGGTGGCGTTCGCGTCGGCGTGCGACTACGTCATCGAACAGTTCAACGTGCCGGTGGTGAACACGCTGGCGCGCGCGAAGGCCGACGAGTTCGGCTGCCCGGGCTCACTGCTGCGAGCGAACGTGCGGCAGGGGCTGGCGCTCACGGCCGGACTGCCGGAGGAAGTCGCACTGTTCGTGGACAAGCCGATCGCGTTCCAGACCGCGCCGCCGGGCCGCGAAACACAGCGCTGGGTGCTGGCCACATACCCCGAGCACCCGGACCAAGTGCTGCTGTCGGGCTGGATCAAGGGCGAGGAGAAGCTCACGAACAAGGCCGCGGCGGTGGCGGTGAAGCAGGGCGATGGCTGGATCGTGCTGCTCGGGTTCAGGCCGCAGAATCGTGCGCAGACCAACGGTACGTTCCCGTTCCTTTTCAACGCGCTCTACCTGTCCACGACGAAGCACTGACGCCTCACGCCCGCCGCGTCAGTCGTCGTCGTCGTCCTCGGCATCGCCCTCGCGCCGCACACCCAGCGCGAATCCACTGCGCACCGTCGGCGGCGCCGGCGCAGAACTGCCGCGCACCGAGTGCCACAGGATGCGGTTCAGCACGTCGTACGGCACCACGTCGGCGATCGAGAAATCCATGGCTTGGCTCTCGGCCTGGCCATACGCGCCGGCGAGGTTCGTCTCGGCGAGGTCGATGCGCGCGGGGCGGTGGCGATAGGGCGTGAGGTCGGGCTTGGAGTGGAAGATGCCGTCCAGACCGTTCGCGCGTGCGTCGAACTGCGACATCGGTGGCATGCCGAACACGTCCTCGATGCAGCGCAGGATGCTGCAGCCGGTATAGAGCGCGCTGTCCACGGCGCGGCGCTTCACGTACGGGCCGGCGGCGAGGGCGACGGTGCGGTGCTCGTCCACGTGGTCCTGGCCGTTCGCCGCGTCGTCCTCGATCACCAGGATCAGCGCACCCTTCCAGTAGCGGCTGTGGCTGATGCGCTCCACCATCTTGCCCAAGGCCAGGTCGTTCTCGGCCACGAACGCGCGCGGCGTGGGGCGCCCCTCGCAGGTGCCCTCGGTGTGGTCGTTCGGCAGCCGGATGATGGACAGCTGTGGCAGGCCGCCGTCGCGGTCGTAGCGGTCGAACTCCTCGAGCCACGCTCGGTAGCGATCGAGATCGGAGTAGCGCGTGTCGTAGCCGCGGTAGTGCGGCGCGACGTGGCCCTCGAGCCCCTCGATGCCAGCGCGCACGGTGTCCTCGGGCGTGGCGCCATTGAAGACGAACTCGCCGTAACTCCGGTAGCTCACGCCGTAGCGCTTGCACAGGTCCCAGATGTAGCCGTCGCGCGGGTAAGCCAGCGGGTTGCCGCCCTCGTAGTCATAGATCTTGCCGCTCGAGACGCCCTTGGTGACGTAATCGGTCGAGAATGCGCCCATGCCCCAGTTGTGGCCGTCAGCACTCCCGTCGGCGTCGCAATAGGTGTTGTCGAGCAGCACGAACTCACGCGCCA
>CAZADU010000012.1:0-1508 GCA_964483945.1 uncultured bacterium | reverse complement strand
CCCACGCGCTGCGATCGTGCTCTTTCAGGGGCCAGCGCGAGGGTACGCTGCTTCGGCCAGCAACTGGATCTTCAAGGACGCTTGGCCGGTGCGCGTGGAGCGAGAAGACGACGGCACCTGGATCGCCGTTGATGAGCGCTTCGGAAACTACGGACAGGGGCGCTCGTGGCGCGAGCTTGTCGCCGATTTCACTCTGGCTCTAGTGGGGCACTACCGGATTCTCGAAGCAGCGGACGACCCGCAGTCGCGAGAGGTCTTTCGGGACCTCCAGGCCCACTTCGGCCCCCTGAAGTAGTCGCGCCTTCATGGCCCCCCGCAAGGTGCGGGACGTCAAGGCACTCCTGGCCGAACTGGGCTTCAAGAAAGACGACACCGCCGGGGACTCGCACGAGTTCTACTCCCGCTACGTCCCTGGCGTTGGCCAAGTGAGCACGCACTTCTCCCACGGGGAGACAGAGCTCAAGGAGAGGCTGATCGCGGCAGTCGCCGGGCAGCTCCGAGTGACGGGCAGCTATCTCAAGGCGATGCTCGACGGCAAGAAGACCTGCGAGGACTGGGTCAAGCAGATCCAGACGAACCCCGCCGGCCCACTGGCGCGATACGTTAGAAGGCCAAAGCGATGACGAGCCTCCTTCGCCAACCCGGCGCCAACCCAGAGGCGTTCTGGGTCCGCACCGTTTGTGGAAAGCACTGATTCTATGGGCTCTAGGCGAGAGTCAATGCTCTACCGCATCTACCCTTGACCCTCGCCGTCTACGTGTCGGGTCACGGCTTCGGGCACGCAACACGCGTCGCCGAAGTCCTCCGGGTGGTGCGCGAGAAGGCCCCGGGACTCCCGATCGAGATCGCGACGTCAGCTCCCGCGTCGCTCTTTAGCAGCGTCGGTGCCAGCGTGTCGGTGCGCCCGTTGGAGTGCGACGTCGGCCTGGTCCAAGGCGACGCCCTGCGGATCGACGAGGAAGCGACCGCGGTTCGCTGGGCGGTCTTTCGCGAGCAGTGGGACGCGCTCTGTGCGGGCGAGGCGGATCGCCTGCGCCGGAACCGGGTGCGCCTGGTAGTGGGCGATGTGCCTCCGCTCGCGTTCGAGGCCGCGCATCGGGCGGAGGTGCCCAGCGTGGCTCTCGCCAATTTCTCCTGGGATTGGATCTATCGCCACCTCGCGGCCCGGGTGCCGGCTCTCGGGGAAGCGGCCCGTCACGCGAGGGGCGCCTACGCGCACGCGGGTCTGCTGCTCCGGCTGCCTTTCGCGGGAGACCTCTCGGCTTTCCCGAGCATCGTGGACATTCCGCTCGTGGCCCGCCGTCCCCAGGCGCCCCGCGAAGAGCTGCGCCGGCGCTGCGGCTTCGGAAACCGTCCGGTCGTGCTGCTTTCCTTCGGGGGCCTGGGTCTGCCTGGCTTCGACATCGATGTGCTCGGGTCGCTGGGTGAGTGGGATTTCGTCGTTTCCACGCCGCTTCGGGGGGCGCCCCCCAATGTCCGCGCCTGCACCGCGGCGCAACTGGCGGAAG
>CAZADU010000011.1:0-5347 GCA_964483945.1 uncultured bacterium | reverse complement strand
CGCGCACCGAAGAGATCGCCGACTGGGCCGGCCGCTACTACACGGTCGCCGTGATCGTCGCCGCCGCGGCGATGATCGTCGTGCCGCCATTCCTGCTCGGCCACGCATTCGCGCCGTCGTTCTACCGCGCCATGACGCTGCTGGTGGTGGCGTCGCCGTGCGCGCTGGTCATCGCCACGCCGGCCACGGTGCTGTCGGCCATCGCCAATGCGGCGCGCAACGGCATCCTGTTCAAGGGCGGTGTGCATCTTGAGGCGCTGGGTCGCGTGCGCGCGGTGGCATTCGACAAGACTGGGACGCTCACGCACGGGCGCTTCGAGGTCACCGACATCGTGGCGCTGGACAGCGCCGACGAAAGTGAATTGCTCGCCGCGGCGGCCAGCGCCGAGAAGCGCTCGCCGCACCCGCTCGCGCAGGCCGTGGTGCAGGCGGCCGAAGCGCGCGGCCTGGCGTTCACGCCGGCCGAGTCGCTCACGAACCACCTGGGCAAGGGGCTCGTGGCGAGCTCGGATGGACGCGACATCGAGGTGGGTACGCCCGAGCTTTTCGAGTCACTCGGCCACGCCGCGCCGGCCGGCGCCGTGGAGCTGGTGCGGCGCTTTGCCGCCGAGGCCAAGACGCCGATGATCGTGCACTGCGGAGGCGCGTGGGCGGTGATCGCCGCGGCCGACCGCGTACGGCCCGGCGCCGCCGGCGTGATCCGCGACTTGCGCGCGGCCGGGGTAAAGCGCCTGGCCCTGCTCTCGGGCGACAGCGAACACACCGTGCGTGCGATCGGAGCGCTCACGGGTGTTGACGAGTTGCACGGCAAGCTGTTGCCCGAGGACAAGGTGCGTGTGATCGGCGAACTCGAGCAGCGATACGGCGCGACCGCCATGATCGGCGATGGCGTGAACGATGCTCCGGCGCTGGCACGCGCCAGCATCGGCATCGCCATGGGCGGGATCGGCAGCGACGCCGCCATGGAGAGTGCCGACGTCGTGCTGATGGGGGACGACCTCGGGGCGCTGCCCTACGCCGTGCGGCTGGCGCAGCGCGCGCGTCGCGTGGTCGTGCAGAACCTCGTCGTCGCCACGGGCGTGATGGCGGTACTGGTGACGTGGGTGTTCGCGGGCCAGTACACGCCGTTCGGAGCGCTCAAGCTGCCGGTGGCGGTGTCCGGTCACGAGGGCAGCACGGTGGTCGTGATCCTGAACGGCCTGCGCCTGCTCAGCGGCCGCCGCACGCGCTAACCTGGACTAGCGGGGCAGCCGAGACGGCAATGCTCGCGAAGCCGGCGAGCCGGTGCTACCGCCCGCTCTCGGCCTGGGCGTCGGACGCCGCTTCGGCGATATGGGTCACCACGATGTTGTCGTAGTAGACCGTGCACATCCCGACGCCGCCCGTATAGGCTGGCAGCGCGATGGATCCAGCGCGGCGCGCATTGCGCGTGTCCACCTTGTCGAGCTTGAGCTCGCCGTTCACGAACACGCGATAGCGATTGCCGCGCGCTTCGACACGCAGGTGGTTCCACGAGCCGTTGGGGTTGGTCGCACGCGCGCGCCCCATGGACCATTCGCGCTCGTACATGACGACGTCCTGATAGCCGCCGCCGCGCAGGTCCACGCCCGTGCCGGCGCTGCCCCGTACACGCACGACCACGCCCTTGTCCACGCCGCGCATCATGCACACGTCGAGGTCCACGGCGATGTCCGCCCAAGCCGTGTCGCCCGTGTGGATCAGCGAACGCACCTGCTTCTGGTCCGGCAGGTCGGCCCGCAACATACCGCGCCACACCGACCACACACCGGCGCGATCGGGCGTCCAATGCTTGAGCGAATCGCGCGAGAAGTCATCGGCGAACAGCACGCCCGCGGTCGGCTTCTGTAGCCGCGGAGGGGAGGACGGTGTGGCGTAACGGGTATCGTCGGTCCAGGCACCCAACAGCAGCAGCGTCGTGCCGGCGAGAATTGCCGTGCGCACAAAGTTCATCCGCTTCACGCTCCCGAATCTGGCACCACAGGGGCCCGGAGTCCACCGTTCACGTTCCGGGGGTTATCGGCCGGTCAATAGCGCTTCGTGAGGATGCGCTCACGAGGTCGCTACCGAGGTTCCCGCCGAGGCGAGAGCCAGCGGTGAGTGCCACGTCAACGGCAACGCCGAGGCGAGGTTCGCGAATCGCGAGCGGCAGCAGCGAACCCGCATGCGCCTGCAGGTGGCGCGATGCAGTTCTGCGTAAACCGACCGTGCATGCGGGCACAACTTCATATGTGGCAGCACGTTCAGGTGTGCTGCGGGCCCACACGCGCGCGAGCCCGTGCAGGGCTGCGAAGCGACTCCCACCCTGACCGGTGGTACACGATCGGGGCGGGTGCTAGGTTCGTCCGATATGGCCAAGAAGAAGCGCAGCATCGGCTTGATCGGTGTGCCGATCGACCTCGGAGCGGGCCGCCGCGGGGTCGACATGGGCCCGTCCGCAATTCGCATCGCCGACCTCGAGAGACGCCTGGAGGAACTCGGGCACAAGGTCGAGGACTACGGCGATCTCGACGTGATGATCCCCGAGACCCAGAAGGTCGGAACGGGGAAGCTCCGATACAAGAAGCCGATTCTGTCCGCGTGCAAGGACCTCATGAAGGGCGTGGAGAAGTGCCTCACTGAGGGCCGCATGCCGCTCGTGCTGGGCGGCGACCACAGCATCGCCATCGGCTCGGTGGCCGGCTCCACCAACTTCTATGCGCGTCAGGGCGAGGCCCTCGGGCTCATCTGGTTCGACGCGCACGGCGACGCGAACACACCCGAGACGACGCCGAGCGGCAACATTCACGGCATGTCGCTGGCCGTATCGTTGGGCTTCGGCGACCATGACCTCGTGCACTTGGGTGGCCGCGCACCCAAGGTGCAGGCGCGCAACACCGTGCTGATCGGCATCCGCGACCTCGACCCCGGCGAGCGCGACTTCCTCAAGAAGAGCGGCGTGACCTGCTACACGATGCGTGACCTCGACGAGCGTGGCATGCGCGATGTCCTCGACGAGGCGATTCGTGCGGCGAGCGACGGCACCGCCGGCATCCACCTGTCGTTCGACCTCGACGTGGTGGACCCGGAGGACGCACCCGGCACGGGAACGCCGGTGTGGGGCGGCATCAGCTACCGCGAAGCGCACCTCGCCATGGAGATGTTCAACGACCGCGCGAATATCGTCGCACTGGATCTGGTCGAGGTGAACCCGGTGCTCGACTCGCAGAACATGACCGGCATCCTTGCGGCCGAGTTGGCACAGAGCGCGCTGGGGAAGACGATCCTCTGACGGGTCTGCGCCGCGACCTGCTGATCGGAATCGCCATCGGGCTGGTCGCGGCCGTCGTGCTGATGCTCTTGGGCGTGCGCTTCGGCCGGCCCGTCGGTGTGCGCGGGCTGCTGTTCGCCGCTGCGGCCTTGGTCGCGCTCGCGATGCTGTTCCGAACGCGCCGGCGCTAGCGCCGCGATCACGGCCGGCCGAGTCCTTCTGGGCCGACCGCCCCTCAGGTCCGAGTGCCGCGCACCACGGCCGCGACCGCCGCACTGAGACGCGGATGCGCGTCGAACGCGCGCGCGAACGCGTCCTCGCGCACGCCCCCCTTGGCGCGGATCACACGCACCGCCGCGTCGCGTTCGGCGCGCGTCCAGCGGGACACGCCCGGCAGCAAGGCCACCAGCGGTGCCCAGCGATTCCACGCGTGCAGTTCCAAACCAGTCCAGCCGGCGACATCGCGCACGCCGAGCCGTGCACGCGCCTCGCGGTCGAACACCGTGGCCGCCCGCTCGCGATCGCCCGCGAAGCGCCGCGCGATCGCCTGGGTCACCGCGAGGCCAGTCGAGGCCAGCGGCAACTCGCCGATGACATCGCGCCGCGCCCGGCCCGCGGACCAGTACAAGTTGTGGCGGGCGAGCCGACGCAACACGGCGGGCCCCGAACGATGGCCCGGTGTGCGCGCCATGCGCGCCAGCTCGCGCTGCATGAGTGCCCTCGTGGCGCGGTCGCGCGGGCGGAACCCCATCTTCTGGTAGAACCACCATGCTCCCGACTCGATTGCTTCGTCGTTGCCGTCGCCCAACTGGTACGGGTAGATCGTGAACGTGTCTGTGCCGAACAGCGCGCGCGTCATGCCCACGACCTTGCCGTAGACCGGTCCCGCCTCGGCGCCACGGAACGTGTCGAACACGTTGAACGCAAGCTCCGCCGAGCGGTAGAGCGCGCTCGTGAGCACGTAGCCGACCGGCACGCCGTTCTTGAGCGTGAGGAACCCGTACACGGATTCGAGCAGCAGCCGCCGTTCAGGAAGCGCACCGATCATGAGGAACTCGAGCCCGTCTCCGCAGTCCACACGCCGAACGTCACGCGCGTCGCCCCATGCGAATACATCGAGGTCGCGGCTGCGCGTGACCAGGGAGTCCATGGCCAGCCCCAGCGCCTTCTCGCCATCCCGGAGCGACAGCCTGTGAATCGAACGTGGCGGCATGGCGGCGGCCAGATCGGGCCGGCCGCCGAACGCCGCGTGCTGGAACCGCACGGGTCGCACCGGCCATCGGCCGAGAGTGCGTGACGGCGTGGACTCGTCACCGCGCAGGCGATACTCGAGGGCGAGGCCGTCATGCACTCGCTCGAACAACGCCGGGTCGCCGAGCCTTGCGCTCAACCGCCGCGCGACGAACGCGCCATCGGCCTCGCCAAGGCCCTTGAGGCGCGCGAGCCAACCGGGGAGCCCGTAGTCGTACTCGTCGAGGCCCGGCACTTCACCATCGAGTGCGAGTTGCGGTAGCCAATCGGCGAGGGCGTCCTCGTTGTCGAACGCGTCCCAGTCGATCTCGAGCCGGCGCGGCCAGCGCTCGGCCAGGCGTCGCGCGGTGGGCGCAAAGAAGCCGAATCGGATGTCGCAGCCGGCGATACCGGAGTCCGTGAGTGCATCGTGATGACGACGCACGTCGGTGCGACGGCCGAATGAGACGAGCGAACGCTCGGCCAGCGCCAACGTGGCGCGATCATCGGGGTAGGCACGTGCGGCCAGCAGCGCTTCGTGCAGGCGCAGCACCTGCTCCGGCGTGGCGAGTCGCGCGCGCGACAGGCGGCGAAACGCCGCCCGCCGCGCGCGTGCGACGGGCGCGCCGAACGACCATCGCGACGCCTCGAGCCCGGCCAGGTCACGTATCGCGCTCCCCGGGCGCGCCGAACGCGACCGACTCACCGGCTTCGCGGCCATTCGCTCAAGAGCCGGCCGGCATCGCTTGGCCGGAGCTGTCCACGGGGGCCTCCACCGGCACCCAGCCCTCATCGGGCAGCAGCATGTCCGACTCGCCCGAGAAACGATCCATGCGCACGAGCACGATG
>CAZADU010000010.1:0-3665 GCA_964483945.1 uncultured bacterium | reverse complement strand
TCTGCGCGAAGCCGACGCCGGAGACCCTGGAGCCTAAAGCGGACCTCGTCGCCGTCGCGCACCGCGCCAGGGCCTCGGGCAGAGCCAGCGCCCGCCCTCACCAGCGCGTGCGAGAGATCGCCGCGCGCAACTCCTCGGTGCTACGCGCCACGCCCGCGTGCGCCGGGCCACCTAGGCTGACATAAGAAAGTCGCGCGAACGCTCGCCCGGCCGAAGGAGAACCCATGTCACGAAGCCGCCCACCACGCCATCCCGTTCGAAGACCAGCAGCCCCGGTCGTCGAACCGCCGGCGTGGCTGGGTCTGGTGGTGGTGGTTATGGCAGCGGTGATCGTGCACGGCGACGGCCTTCGCAGTTTCTTCGCGGCAGACGACCTCGAATTCCTGTCCCGTGCTCGTGGGCTGGATCCCACCCCGTGGGGTTGGGCACGCCCGCTTCCGGGTGCGCTGAGATGGCAGCTCTTCACGGCATGGTTCGGAGTGCAGCCATGGCCTCACCTGTTGCTTGCGTGGCTGCTGCATGCCCTCTCCGCACTTCTGGTGACATGCATCGCCGAACTCGTTGGCCTCGGGCGTCGCGCGGCGCTCGCAGCGGGCGTACTCGTCGCGGGCTCGTCGGTCGCCTATACGAGCACGCACTGGGCCTCAGGCCTCGGCGAGGTCATGTCCGCGGCATTTGCCCTCGCGGCTCTCGCCTTGCACCTTGAGTGCAGAGTCCGTCCGCACCGGGCGCTCCCCTGGCTTGCGGGCGCGTGCGCCGTGGCCGCGGTCGGTTCCAAGGAATCTGTCCTGCTCTTGCCGCTGGCCATCTATTGTTTTGATCGTTGGGTTCGCGTTCCGGGAGAGGGCCGCGGGGCCATGCGTGAAGTCGCCTGGCTCGGCGGTGCGGCAGGCCTGGCGGTGGTGGTGGCGTGGCGCCTCGCCCCGCATGTGGCTGGCGACGCCTACGCGCTCACCCCGTCGGCTGCGCACTGGGCGGTGAATCTCTGTACCTACGGGGCCTGGCTGGTTCGGCTCGCGGACCCGCTTCGAGATGCCAGCGCTTTGGCCCATCCGTCGCTTCTACCGTGGGGATTGGCAGTATTCGCCGTCTGGGTGTTCGCAGCCTGGAGCGAGCGAGCGAAGGCATCGCGTCCCGTGGGTGCCGGGCTCGCATGGTTCGTGCTGATGCTCGCGCCGGTCGTTCCGCTCACCGGGCATACGTACCTCTACTACCTCGTCGCGCCCCTGGCCGGCTTCGGCTTGGCCGCAGGGGCGCTGCTCGTACGGAGCACGGCGCGTATGCCAAGCGGTTCCGCCATTCTGCTGATGCTGCTGCTCGCTGCCTATGTGGGCAACGAGGCCTACCAGGTGAGCGTGCGGCAGACTCGCGAGGTGGGCGGGATCATCGTGGATCGCGTGGCGCGCGAGAGCACGCTCTTGCGGAACGTGCTCGACGACCTGCGCGATGCGCACGTGTCACCGGGCGACAGCATCGCGCTCGTGTCGCCCTACCCTCCACGTTCCGTCAACGCCACCGAAGGCGTTGTGCGGCCGGCCGGTGTGGGATTTGGGGCGAACGCGTATGTCCCACTTGTCAGCGCCCTGCGCGGCGGCCGTACACTCGAACTGTTCATGCCGGGTGTGCGCGTGGTCGGCATGGGTGATGGAGTTCCACCTGCGTGGGAGGGTGCACGGGTCTTCCGGTTCGAGAACGACGGCCACCTCAGCGACCTGGGGCGTGGTAGCGCGGCCCTTGACTCGCTCGCCTCGGACTATGTCGCTTATGAGCGATGGCAGGATGCCCGCCGGACGCTCGAACGCATGCTTCAGCTCGGGGTTGATGGACCTGAGGTTCGCTGGAGGCTGGGGGCCTCCCTCTCGCACCTCGGCGACGATCGTGGGGGATTCGAACAGGCGAGACTGATTCTAGAGCGCTGGCCCGAGTCGCCGCGCGCAAAGCTGCTCCGTGAGAACGCAACACGGCCGAATCGGCCCGCAGGCTCCGGAACTCCGTAGTGAACAACATGCCACTCGGTGCAGGGCCAGACCAAGACCAGACTTGGCTCCGCGCCCTGCGCCTCGAGTACTTCACAGCAAGGATGCCGTGCGCCCCTGTCGGCGCGTCTCGGAGCTGCTCGTGCTCGGATGTGTCACGACGGGCGGCCTCTTGTGGGGGCCGCCCGTCGTCGCTCACCAGCGCGTGCGAGCGATCGCCGCGCGCAGTTCCTCAGTGGTGCGCGCCACCCCCGAACGCATCACGACGCGCAGCTTCCGCAGCGCGGCGATGTCGCGTGTGGGGTCGCCTTCCACGAGCAACAGGTCCGCCGAGCGGCCCGGCTCGATCGTGCCCAGGTCGGCACCGCGGCCGATGGCCTTCGCGGCGTCGCGTGTGCTGGCGAGCAGAACCTGCGTGGGCGTCATCCCGGCGCGCTGCATCGCCTCCATCTCGGCGAAGATCGCCGGGCCGTGCAGCGTGAGCGGATTGCCGGCGTCGGTGCCGGTCACGATGGGGATGCCGGCGCGGCGCACGGCCTCGAGATTTGCGACCATCACGCGACGGCGCGCGGCGTACAGCGAATCGCGCGATGGCGGCGAGGCACCGAGCACGCGGCGCGCTTCCACCGCCGTGCTCGCGACGAGCGCTCGCGTGAGCGAGTCCACCGCGCCAAGCGGATCATCGGGCTCGGGCGAGCGGCCGCTGCGAGCTGCTTGCGAAACCTTGGTGTATCCGTCGATCACGGTGAGCGTGGGGCAGTAGGCCGCCCCCGCTTCGCGCGCGAGCCGCAGGAACTCCTGGTCCACGGGCAAGTCGTCCACGCTGTGCACGAGCAGCTTGGCCCCGGCGCGCAGCGCGGCCTTCGCCTCGCGCAGACCAGTCGCGTGCACGATCAGTGGCAACTTCGCACGCGCGGCCTCATCGCCCACCACCTTCACGGCACGCGCCATGGCGTCGAAGTCGCTCCCGGGCCGCACGATGAACCACACCTTTACCGCGTTAGAGCCGAGGCTCACGAGGTAGCGCACGCCGCTCACGGCCGACGCGCTATCGGTGAGGTGCATGAACTGTCGCTCGGCCGGCAAGTTGAGCCAGTGGTCCAACGTCGAGAGCAATGGTCCCGCGGCAACCACGTGCGGTGCTTCGGTGTTGGCCTCGGCTTCACGTGCCATGGCCACGGTCCATGGGTAGCCGCCCACGTCGAACACCGCCGTCACGCCACTCGCCAGATAAGCCAGATGGAAAGCCTCGGGGTGCTCACGCAGCCGGCGCTGGGTCGCTTCGTAGGAATACCGTTCGCGCAGGTCGAGCGCGTCGGGCCGGCCGTCCACCCAGCCGGACTGTGAATAGTGCACGTGCGCGTCCACCAGGCCCGGCACCACCCACAGGCCGCGCGCATCCACTGTGTCCACATCGGCGGGCACGGGAACGCGCGTTCTCGGCCCAGCCGCCTCGATGCGGCCGTCGCGCACGATCACCACGGCATCGCGCACCGGCGGCCCGCCGCGGCCGTCCACCAGCGTACCGCCCACGATCGCACGCGGTGAGGCCGGCACGCCGGGCACATCGGCGAACGCCGTGGACACGGCGATCTTCCAGCCTTCGGGGGTTGCGACGAACAGCCGCTCGGAGAGGCCGGCTTGTTCCGTGGCGCCGTAGCGCACGCGATAGCGGTACGTGCCGTAGAC
>CAZADU010000009.1:0-8954 GCA_964483945.1 uncultured bacterium | reverse complement strand
CCCCAGTCCGGGCGTCACGTCGAACAGTAGCGTGAGGTCGGGCATGAGGCCGCTCGTGGCCGCACGGTTCCACGAGGCGAGCTGCTCGGCGTCCAGCCCGCGGCCGCCGCCCTGATGGGCGAGCGTGGAATCCCCGTAGCGGTCGCACAGCACGATTCGGCCTGCGGCCAGCGCCGGGCGCAGCGTGGTGCTCACGAGGTCCGAGCGAGCGGCCACCATGAGCAGTGCTTCGGTCAGCGCACCCGGCGCACGCGCCGGATCCAGCAGGAGTTCCCGGATGCCCTCGGCCAGCGGCGTGCCGCCCGGCTCGCGCGCGACGAGCGGGTCCAAGCCGCCCGCACGGAGCCGGCCGGCCAGCCGCGTGAGCTGGGTACTCTTGCCCGAGCCCTCGCCGCCTTCGAAGGTGACGAAGAGCCCGGGCATGGAATGGATCAGCGAGCCTTGGCCGAGGCACGCCGCGGCTTGGCGGCCCGCGACGACTTGCCCGACCGCTTGGCTGCCGGCGCAGGACGCTTGCCACGGGTTGGCGCGAGCGCGGCACGATTCACCTGGCCGTTCACCGACGCCCGGGACGGCGTCGAGGCCGCCTTGACCATGCGCCCGTCGGTCTTGCTCACCGGCTTGCCCTTGGGTGCGGCCTCACGCTTGAGCGTCGGCGCGTTCACGCGCATCTGCTTCTCGGTCGCCTTGGGGTCCTTGATGTACGCCTCGACCAACTCTCGAGCGACGTCGTCGGGGATCTGCACCGGCGGCGACTTCTTGAAGTACGACGACGGCGCGATGAGCGCGCCCTTCAGGCCGTGGTCCAGGCCCAGCTTCGCGCAGCGCACCGCGTCGATGACGATGCCCGCCGAGTTGGGCGAGTCCCACACCTCGAGCTTCAGCTCGAGATTCAGCGGCACGTCGCCAAACGTCGTGCCCTCCATGCGGATGTGGCACCACTTGCGATCCTTGAGCCACGGCACGTAGTCGGACGGGCCGACGTGCACGTCCTCCTCGGCCATGTCGTACGGGATGTTGCTCGTCACCGCCGACGTCTTGCTGATCTTCTTGGACTCGAGCCGCTCGCGCTCGAGCATGTTGAGGAAGTCGGTATTGCCGCCGAAGTTCAGCTGGTACGTGCGGTCAATGCGCACGCCGCGGTCCACGAACAGGTTTGCGAGCACACGGTGCGTGATCGTGGCACCGACCTGCGACTTGATGTCGTCACCGATGACCGGCAGGCCCTTCTTCTCGAAGCGCTGCTGCCAGTACGGCTCGCGCGCGATGAACACCGGGATGCAGTTCACGAACGCGCAGCCGGCCTCGAGCACCTGCTCGACGTACCACTTGGTGGCTTCTTCCGAGCCCACCGGCAGGTAGTTCACGACCACGTCCGTCTTGGAATCTTGAAGTAGCTTGACGATGTCCACGGTGGAGCCGGGCGCCTTGGTGATGATCTTGCTCAGGTACTTGCCGAGTCCGTCGTGCGTCATGCCGCGCTGCACCGTGATGCCCATCTTGGGCACTTTCGCGAACATGACCGTGTTGTTCGGCCACGTCCCGATGGCCTCGGACACGTCCTTGCCGACCTTGTTAGCGTCCACATCGATCGCCGCCGAGATCTCGACGTCGCTGATGTGATAGCCGCCCAGGGTCGTGTGCATCAGGCCCGGGATCCGGTCCGTCGTCTTGGCGTTACGGTAGTAGTAGAGCCCCTGCACGAATGAAGAGGCGCAGTTGCCCACGCCGATGATCGCGACACGCACCTTGCCCATGACGCTCAAGCCTCCCGAGAATCAGAACCCGACGAGCGGGTGATCTTCCACACGTGAGCCATCCGCTGTATCGCGGTGGCGAAAGAGAACACCACGAGCACGATGAGCGCGCCCGGGATGACGGGCCCGAGTCCGAAGCAGCCGGCGACGATGATGAGCACCATCCGCTCCGGCCGCTCGAACCAGCCCACCTTGCACTCGAGCCCAAGCCCTTCGGCGCGCGCCCGCGTGTACAACACCATGAACGAACCCACCAGCGCGAGCATCGCAAAGCTGGCGATGACCGCGAACGTCACGGGCTCGAGGCCGTGCTGCAAGTTGGTGAGCACACGATTGGGATTCACGGCCATGTCCACGAGTTGCGCCGTGTAGTACCACGCGATGCCCACGAACAGCGCCGCTTCGGCGACCCGGTCGAGTGTGGAGTCGAGGAACGCACCGAAGCGCGTGGTGCGGCCGCCGATGCGGGCGACCTGCCCGTCGAGGATGTCGCACACGCCCGAAGCGGCGGCGACGGCCGACGCCAGCTGGAACTGGCCGAGCGCGAACTCGAGGCCCGCCACCAAGCTCAACAGGAAGCCGAGCGCGGTGAGGTGATCGGCCTTGAGCCCGAGTGCCAGCAGGCCGCGCACGAGCGGGTCGAGCGCCTGGTGCGCGAGCCGCTTGAGCACGTCTTTGTACCCGCTCATGGCCTCCTCCGTCGCGGGAGCCGCCGCCTCGCGTCGGCTCACTCGGCCTCCTCGGCATGCGCCGCGCGGCCGCGTTCGGCCCGGGTCAGTCCGCCCAGCACGAGCACCATTTCGCCCCTCTTCCAGTCCGTGCGCAGTGCGGCGCGCACCTCGCCCGCCGTCCCGCGCAGCACCTGTTCGTGCAGCTTCGTCAGTTCGCGCGCCAGCGCGATCGGACGAGCGCCCCACACCGCTTCGAGGTCGGTGAGACAGGCCTCGATGCGATGCGGCGATTCGAACACCACCACCGTCTCGCGATGCGCCGACAGCTCCTCGAGCCGCCGCCGTCGCGCCGCCCCTCTGGGCGGCAGGAAACCGGCGAACAGGAACGCGTCCGTCGGCAGCCCCGAAACCTGAAGAGCGGCGATGACCGCGCTTGGCCCCGGTATGCTTTCGACGCGCACGCCCGCCGCGACTGCTGCACGCACGACCGGATACCCCGGATCGGCGATTCCCGGCGAACCCGCATCCGTCACCAGCGCCACGTCCTGCCCCGACTGCACGCGCTCGACGAGCGACGCCGCTCGGGCGCGCTCGTTGTGTTCGTGCAGGCTCACGACCTGCGCGGGGATCCCGAAGTGTTCCAGGAGCCGGCGCGTATGCCGTGTGTCCTCGGCCGCTACGAGATCGGCCTCGCGCAGGACGCGAAGCGCGCGCGCGGTCACGTCCTCGAGGTTGCCGATCGGCGTCGCCACGAGGAACAAGGTGCCGGGGCGGCCGGAAGGTCGCTCTGGGGTCACGAGATTCCTGTCGCGAACGGTGGGTGGGTACCGGAGAAGCGGGGCGCACCGTAGCACCCGGGGGCGGGGAGCGTCCACACCCTGCGGGCTGCGACTGGCCCCCGCTGAGCCCGCCGCGAACCGCCTAAGACGTTGTGAACGCGAACGCCATTGCCCGGGCTCATCGACAGGCTCCTATCAGAGAACGCTGCTCAGCCGCGTGCCGGGACGTGCGCCTCGATCGCCTCACGAAACGCCCCGATGGCGCGCTCGATGCCCGCGTCGTCCACGTCGAGGTGTGCGATGGCACGCACGAGTCTCGGGCCGTACACCGACAGCCGAACACCGCGAGTCTCGAGGGCTGCGACCAGCGCCTGCGCGTCCGGCAGCGGCGGGTCGACGTGCGCGAACACGATGTTGGTCTCGGGCGGGACCACGCGAACACCCGGAGCCTCCGAGAAGCCCTCGGCCAGGCGCCGGGCACGCCGGTGGTCATCGGCGAGCCGTGCCACATGGTGGTCGAGCGCATGCAGGCACGCCGCAGCGAGGATGCCCACCTGGCGCATGCCGCCGCCCCAGCGCTTGCGCGTCCTGCGCGCCTCGCGCATCGCACTCGCGGGCCCGGTGAGGATGGAGCCCACCGGCGCGCCGAGCCCTTTGGAGAAGCACATCATCAGCGTGTCGGCGCACGCCGCCCACTCGGCCACGGGCACGCCCGTGGCCACGCTCGCGTTCCACAGCCGCGCGCCGTCCAGGTGAACGCGCAGCCCGCGCGCGCGCGCGAACTCGGCCAGCGCGCGCAGCCGCTCGAGCGGTACGATCGCTCCGCCGGCGCGGTTGTGCGTGTTCTCGGCGCAGACCAAAGTGACGCGCGCCACGTGATCGTCCTCGGCACGAAGTGCGGCGAGCAAGGTGTCGAGCGGCAGAACACCGCGCTCGCCGCGCACCGGGTGCGCGAGGCAGCCCGAGTTCGCGGCCAGGCCGCCCTGCTCGTAGAAGAAGATGTGCGAGTCCGCCTCGAGCAGCACCTCGTCGGCCGGGCGCGTGAGCACGTTCACCGCGAGTTGATTGCCCATCGTGCCGCTGGGAACGAACAGCGCAGCTTCCTTGCCCGCGAGCGTGGCGACGCGCTGTTCGAGCGCGATCACGGTGGGGTCGTCGCCCATGACGTCGTCGCCGACCTCGGCTTCGGCCATGGCGCGCCGCATCGCGGCGGTGGGGCGGGTGACGGTGTCGCTGCGCAGGTCCACGGGCGTGAGGGCCATGACGGGGCTCCGGAGGGCGGGTCGCGAGGAATCGAGCAGCCATACTATAACGGTGAGCCGGCGACGCGCGCCGGCCGGGGTACTCGTTCGACCGACCCCGGGACTCGATCCTCGCGCTGCGGCGCTCGCCGATCAGCTCCAAGCCGAGGCGTCCATCGGACACGCTCACGCTCGCTCGCGCGATAAGCCTTGCCGGCGCGCTCCGGCACTGTCCATGCTCTCGCGAACCCCTCTCTCGAACCGCCCGCCGCGCCCCAGGCCCGACGAGCGACATACAACGAGCCACGGAGCCAAGCCATGCCGCGCCCCCCGCGTTCGCGTGATGCCGCAGGGACCCACCTCTCGAACCCGCTCGCACCACCGGTCTCGCGCGCTACTCGAGCGCGGGGGCCGAATGCGTCCGCTGCGGGGCACTCCGAGCGGCGTGTGGTGCTCGCGCTTGCGGCTTGTTTTCTGGCCGCGCTGACGTTGCGCGTGCTCGCGACCGTCTTGCCCGGGCGCGCACTATGGGGACTCGACTTCGCGCGAGATCTGCCGCTGGCGGGAACGCTGATTGTCGCTCTCGTCACGGCGGTCTCGTGTGTGCCCGCCGTGGGGCGCCGGCTCGTGCGCGTGGTACCCGAGCGCGGCGCGGGCATCGTCGTGCTCGCCGCAACGGGTGTGGTGCTGCTCGCGGCGTTCGTGTGGAATCATCCCGATCGCGCGCTGTTCACGGGCGACACGCGGCTGAGGCAGGGCTCGTTCGTCACCGTGGAACGCCCGGAGGAGTTCGCGCCACAGGCACTCCCGGGGGATCTGCTGCTGCATCACACGATCGTTCGCCGCGTGAGCGCGCACCTGCCGATCGCGCCCGGCGACGTGTTCCGCTTAGAGGGCGCGCTGCTCGTGGTGATCACCGCGCTCGCGGGCCTCGCGCTGGCGCGGGCGTGCGGCTTGAGCGGCGTGGCCGCCCTTGCGGTCGCGGCGGCCGCCTGCGGCACGGCCGCGCTCGCACTCTGCACCGGCTACGCCAAGGCGAGTAGCGAGGTGGCGGCGCTCACCAGCGTGCTCGCGGTGGGCGTGGCGCGCGCTTCGCGCTCGAGTCGCGGACTCGCACTCGCGGGCGTGAGCGTGGCCATCGCACTGCTGCTCCACCGTTCGGCGCTCGTCCTCGTGCCGGCGTGGCTCGCGGTCGCCGTGGTGGTCACCCGCGGCGGCTCCCGGCGAGGGCTCGGGCACTGGCTCGGCCTGTTGGCACCACCGGTAGTGCTCGTCGTGATGGGGCCGCGCTTATGGCAGATCGCTTCGACGTTCGACCGCGCGCACCATCTGCCCGGTGCGGCATCGGTCGTCTCGCCCGGGCATCTCGCCGATGTGGCCAACGCGGTGGTGCTGCTGGCTCCCGCGATCCTGCCGGTGCCGCCGCTGCTGCTGATGCCGCCGCGACCTTCCCGGCGAGAGGCGGTGCTCATGCTCTCGCTAGTGGCGCCAGCGCTGCTCCTGCTCGCGGTCGTCCGGCCGCAACAGGGTCTGCCGCGGGACTGGGACGTGTTCGCATTCGTGGGCTCGGCGTGCGCCGCCGTGGTCGCGTGGCGCGCCGGCGTCGTGTTCGCCGCCACTCCCGCGACACGCAGCGCCGCCGTGGCGTTCGCGCTGCTCGCCCTGGTCCCCGCACTGCAGTGGACCGCGCTCCAGTCCGACGCCGCGCGCATGTGGGCGCGCGCGGAGTCCATCCTCGTGGGGCCACACGAGCGCGACCGCGAGGAGCGAGCACTCGGGCTTGCCACGCTCGGACTCATGCGCTACGACGGCGGTGAGCACGAGGCCGCGCGCCGGCTGTTCCGGCTCTCGCAAGAGGCCTCACCCCATCCGCGGCGGCTCGTCGAGTGGGGCATCGTCGCGAGCCTCGCCGGGCGGCACGCCGAAGCGCTCGGCTACTTCGAGCAAGCGGTGGCGATCAAGCCCGACCTCGCTTCCGCCTGGCAGGGCGTGGTCGAATCGGCGGCCTCCCTCGGCGACGCCGCGCGCTGCCGAGAGGCGGTGAGGATGTTGGAACAACTCGACTCCGCGAACCCGTCGCTGCCGGGGGCCAGGCGATGGCTCGCCACCACCGGCGGCGAACCGCTTGCTCCTTAGCTCGCCCGTCCCCGAAGGATCTGGCCCGCCTGCCGTCGTGTCTTCCCGGCTGCGCTTGTGGTCGAGCGGCGCCTGGGACGGCGCCCTGATCCGGCCGCATCTGCTTGCGCGCCGACGGGATGCCGCGCGGCGCGAGCGGCCGGCACCGGCGCCCGGATGACCGGTCTTGCGAGGGCCTGACAACTCGCCGCATGCTCGTGCGTCGAATAGGAGTGAACCGGCCCCGAACGGGGCCATCGCCGCAGACACTCTCCCGGAGTGGACCCCCATGTTCTTCTTCGACCGCACGATGTTCCTGTTGCTTCCCGCCATGGCGTTCGCCATGTGGGCCCAGTGGAAGGTGAAGAGCACCTTCGAGAAGTACTCCCGCGTGCGCGCGGCCAACGGCCTGACGGGCCGCGACATGGCGCGACGCATCATGAACAGCAACGGTGTGACCGGCGTGGAGGTGGAGCCGGTGGGTGGCGTGCTCTCCGACCACTACGACCCTCGATCGCGCAAGGTGCGGCTGTCGACCCACAACTACAACGAGGGTTCGATCTCGGCGATCGCCGTGGCCGCACACGAGGTGGGACACGTGCTGCAACACCACCAGGGCTACTTCCCGCTGCAACTGCGCACCGGGATGGCCCCGGTCGTGACCATCGCCAGCACGGCCGCCATGCCGCTATTCCTGATCGGGCTGCTGTTCGGCGCGAAGATGCCGTACTCGGGCCTGCTCATGGACCTCGGCATCGTGTTCTTCGCGGGCGCGGTGCTGTTCCACCTGGTCACGCTGCCGGTCGAGTTCGACGCCTCGAAGCGCGCACTCGTCCAACTCACGAACACCGGCGCGGTGCGTCCGGACGAAGTCGCGGGCGCGAAGAAGGTGCTGGACGCGGCCGCGCTCACCTACGTGGCGGCGGCCGCCATGGCCGCACTGCAGCTCGTGCGACTGCTCGCTCTGCGCAACGACCGGCGCTGAAGCGGAGCGTGCCGGGTCAGGCCTCGCGGCCGGAACCGGCGACGCGTGGCTCCGGGGATGACGAGGCGCGACGGCTGCGAAGCCGTCGCGCCTCGTGCACATCAGCGCGACTTTGGTTCACCCTCGAGTATGCCTCGCAGCACCCCATACAGCCTCGGATAGTGCTCGAAGAACTCCACCACGTCGCGCATCTCGCGGCTGTCCGTGCCCCACTGGAGCGCACGTTCCGAGGCGCGCGTGGCGGTGGCGGTGTCGCCGCTCGCGGCCGCACTCATCCACAGCCCGTACCAGCCCACCGGGTCGCCGGGCGTGCGTTCCACCAGAGCCAGGAACGCCACTTCGGCCTCACCCGGCGAGTCGGCGATCAGCGCCGAGGCACCCCACAACTTGAACGCGCGCGGCAGCGGGGTCTCTTTGCAGAGCCGCCGGTAGGCGTCGCGCGCGAGCGTGTAGCGCTCCTCGTTCAGCGCGCGCAGGCCCATCCAGTCGAGCACACTGGCGCGGTGCGTGGCGTGCCGGCGCGGCGGCCCGTCCACCAGGGACAACGCACGCGTGAAGCCGCGGTCGAGATCGGTGAGCGAGACGAGCAGCATCAGGAACGGCACGAACACCGTGGCGACCGCACCCACGGACCACTCGCGCCATCGCGGCGCACCCTCCAGCGCGCGCGCCAGCGCCCACGCCGATGCCACCGCCACGATCGCACCCGCGGGACCGAGCGAGTCGTAGTCGCGGTAGGGCCCGAGCGGCAGGTAGACGAATAACAGCACCGGCACGAATGCCAGCGCGGCGGCCAGCAGGAACAGCGCGCCGACGTCCTTGCGCGCGCGCACCCACGCGAACACCGCGAGGGGTGCCAGGGGTGCGTGCAGCAGCAGCGCGTTCGCGGCGTCCATGAGCCGCAGCGGTGCGAACCCGGCGGCGAGCGCGCCGCCCTGCTCGCGCACCTCGGCCGGCACGAAGTTCACGTTCATGTCGAACGAGCGGATCAAGTGAACGAGCCGCGGTGCGTGCGCGGCCAGCACCAGTGCGGGGAGTACCAGCGGCCACAGCCGCGCGCGGTCCGCGCCCTCGCGTCGCCAGGCCAGCACCGTGGCCACGGCCCACACGGCCATGAGCGGAAGGCCGCCGCGATGCAGTGCGACCCCAAGCGACACGGACAGCGCGAACGGCAGTACGGCGCGCCCCGTGGTGACCAGCTCCACGCCCAGCGTGGCGGCCGCGATCGCGGCGAGCACGAGCTGCGGCGTGGACTTGCTGTAGCCGGTGAGCAGCGTGGCGTAGCCACCAAAGATGAGCACGGCCGCGACGACGAACGCCAGCGGCGCGCTCGTGGTGACGAGGCGCGCGAAGCGCACGGCGAGGTAGACGAGCAATGCGGCCTCGGCGAGCCCGAGTGCGCGCAT
>CAZADU010000008.1:0-2551 GCA_964483945.1 uncultured bacterium | reverse complement strand
ATACCGGCTGCGCGGCACCGGCATCACGGGCGAGCCCGCCGAGATACTCGGCTATGCGTGCTGGTCACCTCCCGACCGCAACGCCGCCTTGCTCCAGCAGTGGCGCAAGGGGCTTGCCGAGCCGGGGCCGTTCGGCGACGGCGTGCGCGCGATTCCAGGGCTGCCCGCGGTGCTGTTCCTCATGCCCAACGACCGCTCGCTCAGGCTGCTGCCGACGATCATGGACCTGGCGCGACTCCAGCACGAGCTGGCACCTCTCCCTGATCTCGAACCGGCCGGCTGGCGCATCCGCGAGCGCGAGAGCCGCGTCGAAGTCCTGCGCTACACGCCCGAGCGCCACGTGGTCGCACGCGTCTTGCTTGCGATTTCGCACGAAGCGAGTGGCGACTCACGCACGCTCGACACCATCGTGCGCCACTTCGACGACGAGCGCGGCACGCGACTCTTCGCCGACACCACCGCGTGGCGCGATGGCGGTGCCGACGCCGTGCTGCCGCGCCCGCTCGGTGCGCTCGCGCACGGCCAGCTGTATCTGGAAGAGGCGGTCGCCGGAGAAACACTGCGCGACGCCGTGCGCGCCGGCCGGGTCACGCCCGAGGCAGTCGCCGGCGCACTCACCGCGCTGCACGGTGCGAGTGCGACGTTCGAGCGCACCCGCGCGGCCGACGCACGCCTGGCGGATGCGCACGAGATTCTCCGCTCGCTGCGCGAGGCTGGCGTGCTCGATGCCGCCGGCGTGGCCGCCGTGGCCGGGCCGCTGACCGCAGCTTTGCCGCAGGCGCGCGCGCTTCACCCGGTACACGGCGACCTGCACACGCGGCACCTGCTGACCGGCCCCGCGGGGCTCGTGTTCGTGGACCTCGAGCATCGCGCCGCGGGCGACCCATTCGATGACTGGGGCAGCCTTCTGGCGCACCTCGTGTGGGAAAGCCGCTCGCTGCTGCCCGAAGGCGCAGCCACCGGGCCATTCGCCGCTCGGCTCGCGACTTTCGCGCGCGCGAGCTCGCCCGAGCGTCCCTCGAGCGATCTGGCGTTCTTCACCGCTTGCACGCTGGTCGAGCTCGCCCAGCGACCCGTGCGCCGGCGCGCACCGCAGGCCTCGGCCGAGGCAGTGTTGGCGTTGCAATTGGCCCGGGAGATGTTGGCCTGACCCAGTCGAGCGGTCGGATTGTCGCCCACGCGACTCCCGCTGGAGTGTCGCCGTGCAGCTCGCACAGCGGCGTTGCCCGCACCGCCCCCGCTTGGCAGTGGACGCCCCGGTCGCGGGCTGGCTACAATTGAGCGCTCGCTCACCCACCGGGGCCCAATGCACTCGTTACACTTCATGCGCTTCCGCCTCCTCGTGCTCGCCCTGGTCGTGGCCGTTTGCGCGCTGCTGCCCCACTTCGGCGCGCGCCCCGTGCGCAAACTGGGCGGGCACGAGCGGCCGTCCGACTACTTCCTCATCCAGCGCGCGCTCCCCGACGGCACGATCCCGAGCGAGCGCATCCTCGCGGCGGCCGAGGAGCTCCTGCTCGAGCGCGCGCTCATGCGCCAGCAGCTCGGCACGAGCGCGGCCCAGGACTGGGTACCCGTCGGCCCGTTCGCCATCGGCGGACGCGTCAATGCCATCGTCGCCGCGCCCGGCGGCACGCCTGCCTACCTGGGTGCCGCGAATGGTGGCGTGTGGCGCTCGAACGACTTTGGCGTGAACTGGCAGCCGCTCACCGACGGCCTCAGCATCTTCTCGGTCGGCGCACTCGCGCTGGACCCGCAGGACCCGAACCGCATCTGGTGCGGCACCGGAGACGCGAACGGGACCGTGGACGGCTACGACGGCACCGGGCTGTTCCTGTCACCGGACGGCGGTAATACATGGGAGTATCGCGGCCTGCGCAACACCAGCCACATCGCGGCGGTCGCACTGCACCCGACTGACACCAGCCGCATCTTCGTCGGCGCGATGGGCAAGGCGTTCACCTCCGACGCCAACCGCGGCGTGTACCGCACGACCAACGCCGGCAAGACCTGGACGCGCACGCTGTTCGTGAACGACAGCACGGGTGTCTCGGAGGTGCTGGTGAATCCCGCGCACCCCGAGACGGTCTATGCCGCCACCTGGGAGCGCGTGCGGCGGCTCACGTACCGGCGAGCGTTTGGCCCCGGCTGCGCAGTGTGGCGCAGCATCGACGGCGGTACGTCGTGGACCAAGATCGTGAATGGCCTGCCGCCCGCGGGCGACAACCTCGGGCGCATCAGCATCGCGCTCGCCCCTTCGCAACCGTCAAGGCTGTACGCCTCGGTGATCAGCGGTGCGATCAGCGGCTACGTTGGGCTGGGCCTGTACCGCAGCGACAACGGCGGTGATTCGTGGCAGCGGATGGACAGCGGCGTCACGCACCGCAACGCGTTCGGCGGCTTCGGCTGGTACTTCGGGCACGTCGCCGTCTCGCCGTTCGACTCCGACGACGTCTGGGTGTGCGGCGTGCGCCTGCTGCATACCCTCGACGGCGGCGCGGTGATCGCTGACGTGACCGGCACGGCGCACGTGGACCAGCACGCCGTCTGGCTC
>CAZADU010000007.1:0-3253 GCA_964483945.1 uncultured bacterium | reverse complement strand
CCGCCGGCGGAGCCGGTCGGCTGCATGGGCGGGTTAGACGCTGCGCCCAATTACGGGGAGCGGCGCGCCCACACGTTCGGACCTGTCAGAGCTCCCGCTCGGCGGACGTAGCCTACCAGAAACCGTTGCAGGTCAGTGGTTTGCGCGGTGAGAACGACAGCGTCGTCCCGTATCACGTGGGTGATCGCACGAGGTTGTCGTTGGAGGTAATGCTTCAGCGAATCAGCGTCCAAGATGCGGAAGCGGAGTTCGGGATCGATCGAGTCGATAAACACCGCCCCGTGAAGCGGCAGGAGAAGGCTCTTGTAGACCTCGTTCGCCTCCAGAGGGAGAGCTTCGGGCTCAAGATCGAGGACCCGCAAGGATTTCACTTGGCCCAGAACGCCCCGGAAGCGACCGACCTTCCCTTTAGAATCGGTGTAAACAAGTGAGTAGCGGTCGGGGCTCACCGCTGCGATGACAACGGATTCACTGGCGCTGGAATCCTGCCAAGTGCCGACAAGCTTTGAGTCGTACTGGATGTCGGCATCGGAGACCAGAGGAGAAACCGATCCGACGCCACAGCCGGCAATGCCAACCGCGACCAGCACGATCAACGCGTGAGGAACCGCCACGGCTAGGTTCTTCATTACTTCCTCCCTTGGTTCCGGCTTCGCGTGCGTCTAACGAGTGTAGAGGGTTCAGTCTAGCCGAATGTGCAGCAGGCCTTCGTCTGGCCAACTGGGCCATTCGTCGCGAACCTCGCAGCTCTGCCCTGCGCCCAGGCGCGTTACGCCTACCGCTTTCGCGCGATGGGCAGATACGCTGCGAGCCGGCGGCCGTGTAGCGCATGCGTGAGCGGCGCGTCATCCCGAGCCCCCGTCCGGTGGACTTTGCACGCTGCGCGGTCGCACAACGCCTCGCTCAGCGCGCGCCGCCCACCTTCATCCGCTCCATGAACGGCACCGCCGGCAGGAACCCCTCGACGCGCGCGGGCATGATCTCCTCGCCGTCGGGGCCGAGGAACACGATGGTGGGTACACCCGTGATGCGGTAGCGCTTGCGTGTGTCGTTGGCTTCGGCGCTGTTGTACTTGGTGAGGTCGATCTTGTAACGGTCGAACTTCTTCGCCTCGGCCACGACGCGCGGGTCGGTGAACGTGACCAACTCCAGCTCGTGGCACGGCACGCACCAGTCGGCCGAGAAGTCCATCATCACCGGGCGGCCGGCGGCAACACTGGCCTGTACGGCCGCGGCATCGTAGGGCTGGAACTTGAGCGTGCGCGTGGACGCCTGGTACATGGTCGAGCCCATCACCATGCCTGCGATCACCGCGAGCAGCCCGGCCGCTTGCGTGAACGCCTTGAACCGGCCCTTCTCGCCCGCGCTGTGGTCCAGAAACCCGAGCCACGCGCCGCCGGCCAGCAGCGCGATGGGCGGTACCCACGGCGCGAAGTCCGGGGCCAGCCCGATCAGGATGTAGTAGAGACCGATCGCCGCCATGATCAGGCCGAACACGTGCTTCACCCACACCATCCAGTCACCCGAACGCGGCAATGCTTGAAGCAGGTTCGAAAACGTGGCGAGGAACAGGTAGGGGAAGCCGAGCCCGAGCGACAGCGTGAACATGGTCTGCACGCCGAAGCCCACGTCGCCCTTCTGCGCGATCAGCGCCAGCACAGCCACCACGAACGGGCCAACGCAGGGCGCGGCGATGATGCCGACGCCCAAGCCCGACAGGAACGCCCCAGCGAAGTTCGTGGCCTGTGCACCACCGAGCTTGTCCAGCATCCACGCGGGCGGCTGCATCTCGTAAAGCCCAAACATGCCGAGCGAGAGCAGCAGCATGAGCCCGCCGAGCACCACGCTCACCCACACACTCTGAAGCGCCGAACCGAACAGTCCGCCAGTGAGTGCCGCCACGACACCGAGTGCGGTGTACGTCACACAGATGCCGAGCACATAGAGCACAGCGGTCGAGAACACCTTGGGCAGCGGCTCTTTCCGACGCGCGCCAAAGATGCTCACCGTCACACCCAGCATCGGGAACACGCATGGCGTGAGGTTAAGCAGCAGCCCGCCCACGAACAGTGCCAGGAACCAACCGAGCCCGCCCTGCGAGAGGGCTTGCTCGAGCTTGGACTTGGCGACGGCCGAACTCGCCCCGCCGACGGGGGGCGCGGTGCTGAACGTCGCGCCGTCCGCGGGCAGAGCCTCGCCGGAGGGCACTGCCGGCTCGGACACAGCGGGCGTCGCGCCGGCCACGGCCTCGGTGACGGTGACCGCCACCGTGAATGACACGCTCGAGGGCTGCAGGCAAACCTGGTCATTGCACGCTTGGAACTCGACCGTTCCGCTGAGCGTGCCCGACCTGGCATCCAGTGCGGCGACGATCGGGACGCGCACCTCCGCGGTGCCGTCGTAGACCAACAGCGGCGTGTCCTCGAACCCGAACTTCTGCTGCTTGCCCGGCGGGTAGGTCACACGGCCCGGCGTGATGCCGGACGCACCCTGCAGCAAGACCGCGGTGGGGATGTTGTAGTCCAGTGCGGGCGGGTTGGCATTCACGTGCCAGCTGGGCAACACGGTGAGCGCGACCACCACGATCGCACGGCCACCCGCGGGCAGGCCCACCGGTGCGGCTTTGACTTGGATAAGTTGCTCGGGCGTGGGCGCGCTGTCGCCTCCCAACTGCGCGTACGCCGGGGCCGCGCTCAAGACCTCCCATGAGACGGCGCACGCGAGCGAAAGCGCGACTGCGAGCAGCCCGGCGCGAGCGAGCACGCGCGGGCGCGAGGACCTCGGGATGCCGTTCACGAACCGCCGCGCCGCTTCGAACCACGACCTCATGCTGTTCCTCCCGGCCTGTAAGTCACATGTCATTCGATTCCCCATCCTCTCAAGCGTCCAGCAACACCGCCAGTTCGGCCGGGTCATTCACCGGCTGCCGGCAGGCGTGGTCCACGCACAGGTAGGCCGTCGCGCGACCGTCGCGAACGGGCAGCGCGGCCGCGAACGGCGCGAGTCGAGCGAGGGCTTCACGAGTACCATCGCTCACCACGATCAAGTCGGTGTCGGTGCGCAAGCGGGATTCGAATGTGGCGATGAGCGCGAGCGTGTCCTGGGCATGCCGCTCGCCCGCGATCACGAGATGCGTCGGCGCGGCGACCGCGCGCTCCATGGACGCGATCATGCGGGGCATGGCCCACGGCGCGCTGGCGAGCCGGCGTGCGTGGAACTCGAATGCGCGGCCCGCGAGGTCGCGCCAAGCTGG
>CAZADU010000006.1:0-3037 GCA_964483945.1 uncultured bacterium | reverse complement strand
CACCACGGCGCACCGGGCGTGAGCTGCTCGCCGGCGATGAAGCCATCGGCAAGCCCGCGGTGTACAGTGGAGGGAGCGATGCCGAGAAGCGCAGACGCGGCGGCCACAGTAACCAGCTCGCCGCTTGGTGGATCGGTCGGTGGTGCGAAGCGAGGGATGTTCCAGTATCGACGCAGGGAGCCGACGTAGTTGATGTTGAAGCGCAGTCCGGTGGCGGTTGTGCGACCCTGACGATTGAGGACCCCGGCGATCACGGCATCCGTATAGTGAACGGCCAATCGACGCACCAGTTCGATGGTGTCCTCGTCGGTGCGGATGGGCGGGAGGTTGCGCACGGCTGCGAGAACGAGAGCCATCTCGCTGATTGATCCGCCCAGCCAACGGAGGGTGAGGTGAGCGTTCCTTTTCTCTGTATTGATCGTGACGATCACCTCTTCGAGCAAAGTGCGCAGTAGCTCTTTACGATCGCGGTCAGTAGTTGTTGTTGCACTCCACACACGTTCAAGATCGTTTCCGAGGGCCAGGACTGCCTGGCGCTCCTCCGAGTTCAGCGAACGCGGGCGCTGCTGCTCACGATGTGCCAGCTCACTCTGCGCGGCGTCGAGTGCTTGCAGGCGCTTCTCCCACTCGGCCTCAAGGCCGCGCGCCACGAGTCGGTTCTCCGCATCGACGGCTCGGTATCGTCGTTGAGCGCGCTGTGCTTCGTAGCTGGCGCGTTCAACCTGCCGCCGCCACTGGGCCAGCGACGCGTCATGGTCCGCTTCGAGATGCTCAGCGGCTCGCAACGATGCCTCGACTCCGGCGGGAGCGAGCGCGGCGAGAAACGTCGCTGCGACGGCTTGGTCCACGTGGCGGCCGCCGATGCGCAGACAATACTGAGCGCGACCGTTGACGATGTTGTCGCCAGGGCAATGGTACCCAGGGGAAGAGTTCCTTCCGCTGTAGAACACGCTGAGGCGCCGCCCACACTGTCCACAGGTGGCGAGGCCTTGGAGCAGCGCCGATCCCTCTCTCACGGCTCCTCCCGGGTCGTGCGGGCGCGGGCGGGTATTGCTGGCCAGTCGCCGCTGGTTCGCCTCGTACGTCTCCCAGTCGATGAATCCTTTGTGGTGATCGCGTAGCAGCACGGCCCATTCGGAGGGCGGAAGCCGGCGCAGCCGCTTGCGGACGTGTCCCTGCTCATCGACGTAGCGCTCCTGGCGTGTCCTGCCGTAGACATAAGCACCAGCATACACGGGACTGGTCAAGACCTTATGGATGGCGGTGTAGGTGGCGGTGACCCACCGAATCTCCGCCAGCGCGTTGGTTTGCAAGGGGAACTGGAGTTCTTGAGAACGAAACCACAGCCACACCTGGCGGGCGGATCCCATCTCGGCGAAGCGTTCGAAGACGGCGTGGATCACACCGTTCACCGCTTCGTCTGGATGGCAGAGCACCTCGCCGTCCTGCTCGCCCCACACCAAGCCCACCGGCAGGCCGCGGCGCAGCTCCCCGCGCGCTGCCTTGTTGCGGATGCCGCCATTGAGCCGGGCGCGCAAGACGTGCAACTCGGCCTCGGACATCGTGCCTTTGAGTCCGAGCAGCATCCGGTCGTTGAACAGGCTGGGATGATAGATCCCATCGGCGTCGGCGATTAGGGTGTCGGTAACGCCGCAGAGGTCGAGCAGGCGGTACCACTCGGCGTTGTTGCGGGCCAGACGGGAGACTTCGAGCCCGAGCACGATGCCGACGTGTCCGAGGGCAACTTCGCTCGTCATGTGGGCGAAGCCCGAACGTTGCGCGATGCCATCGGCCGACACCCCGAGATCTTCGTCGAACACGCCGACCTGCTCGCGTGGCCAGCCCAGCTCGAGCGCGCGGTCGACCAATCGGTATTGGCGATCGGTCGACTCCCGGTTGCGCTCGACCTGTTGCGCACTGGACTGCCGGATGTAGACAAGGGCCCGGCGACAACGGTGCGCTGATGTGATTTTAGCGGTATCACTCATCGGTATTCTCCTGTGCGCTACGCCGGCCCGCGGGCTCGGCGAGAGCCAGCGTGGCGATCACTCGTGCCAGTGTCGTGACCACCTCGTTGCGTTGTTGGTTGCTCAGTGCAGTCCACACCGGGACGCAATCGTCCTCGGTCCATTCCTCCAGGAAGCTCAGCTGCCAGTTTCTCATCCTCATCCTCCTCCATCCGCGCTGGTGCGTCCTGGCGATCTGATTTCGCGAGGCGACGCAGGAGAGAGTCCACGACGATGCGGGTGTGAAGCAACTGGCCGACTGAGCCCGGCGCCGCGCTCCCGGGGCTGGGAGCGGAATCAATAGCGATGGCCTCCGCGGACTGCTCCCCGCGGTGGAGATCCGTCCAGTGCGCCGGAATCAGCGAGCGGGTTCCATCCGGCAGGACCAGGACCACATGGAGGGCGCCCCGCCGGTGTGTCCACCCCAGCACCTCCAGCGCCTTGCCCTGGAAGGGGTGGTGCTCACGGATGACGGTTACGCGTTCGGGATAGCCATCGAGGTGGTGGTGGGTAGTGTGTCGTGTGTTCCTTCGACAGCATTCCGCACGCCGAACTGGTGAAGTCGGTGGCCCGTCGCGTGAGCGACCGGCCCATGCTGCATCTGATCAAGATGTGGTTGGCAGCACCGGTGGAAGAGATCGACGATCGAGGAAGGCACCATCGAACGACCCGCAACAAGGACGAGGGACGGGGTACACCGCAAGGGGCTCCCATCTCGCCGCTGCTCAGCAATCTCTATATGCGACGGTTCGTGCTCGGGTGGAAGACACTCGGACATGAACGCAGACTGCGAGCATACATCGTCAATTACGCCGACGACTTCGTGATCTGCTGTCGCGGAACGGCCGATCAAGCGATGGCCGCGATGCGAGAGATGATGCACAGACTGAGGCTGACGGTGAACGAGCACAAGACGCGAGAGTGTCGCGTAGGGGACGAGAGCTTCGAGTTTCTGGGGTACACCATCGGGCGATGTTACTCGCCGCAGACGGGGAGGAGCTACATCGGCACCAAGCCGTCGAAGAAGACGA
>CAZADU010000005.1:0-3439 GCA_964483945.1 uncultured bacterium | reverse complement strand
GCGCGAGCGGCCGACCGCGCCCCAACCCCCGATCCTCCCACCATCAGGAGGCTCCATGTCGCACGGACCGATTCCCTCGTCCCCCGCGCACCGATGCGCTCGCGCCCTGTGCTCCCTGCTCTTGCTGCTCCAGGCGACACTCCCTCCGCGCTTGGCGCTCGCACATCCGACGCATCCGGGGAAGTGGACCGGGACGCTGAACCTGGGCGGCACGGCGGTGAACATGAACCTGGTCCCGGGCTGGTCGCCGACCTACCACTCGAGAGTGGTGTGGTGGAACCATGACAACGACGATCCCGTGAGCGGCAACGTCCTCGGCTGGAATCCTCCCGACGACGCGACCACCAACAGCGGCACATTCCCGACTTCGCATTTCGACTCGCTGGGCCTGCAGGACCCGCCGCTCCTCCACGAAGAGCCCTCCAACCTGTTCTGTTCGGCGGCAAGCCTGCTCGCGGACGGGAGGCTGTTCGTGGTCGGCGGCACCGACGTGGGCGAGTCGGGCACGGTCTCGGCGATGTTCTTGGACCCCGCCGCGGACTTGAATGGCGAGTGGACCCGCACCGACGACATGGCGTTCCGGCGATGGTACCCCGACATCACCGTGCTCCCCAACGGACACACCGTGATCGCCAGTGGCAGCAGCTACGTGCACTACCTCACGCTGGGCGGGTTCGCGGACGCCGCGCCCGACACCCAGACGCGGTTGCTGCAGCGGATCGGCGTCGCGCGCCCCAATACGGTGGAGCCGAGTCTCGTGCTTCGGAATGCTACGACGGGTCTGCCGTTCGAGCCGATCTCCGACGCGACGGGCCTGCACGTGGACCAGAACCGGATGCTCGTCCAGGGCGGACTGGACGCGAATCTTGAGCTCTCTGCCAAAGTCCACCTGGTGAGCCGGGAGCGCAACGAGTTCGCGGCGGACTACAAGTTCCAGTGGAGAGAAGCTACACAGCATGTGACGTCGGGCCAGCTCCCCGACCCTCGTGTCGGGGCCACGGTCCTGACGCTTGCCAGCAAGTCCGAACTTCTCTTGATCGGCGGCAATCTGGCTGATGGCCCGAGTTCGCGCGTCTGGCGCGGAAGCCTCTTGGGCAACACGATCACCTGGACGGAGGTCTTCAACCAGAGCGCCACTCCGCTCCCGGCGCTACACGGCCATGGGGCGGTCTACGACGGGAACGTGAAGCGCGCGTTCGTCTTCGGCGGCTCCGGAACCGCAGCCGAGACACCCACGAACTCGAACGTCTACTCGCTGGCCGTGAGCGACACGGCCAGCAACACGTGGATGTGGGTGAACCCCGTCACGGACTCTGGCTCGAACCGACCGAATCCCCGCAGCTACGCCAGCCTCACGCACGTCCCCTACGCGACGCGGGGGATCCCGGGCCTCCACCCGGACACGAGTCGCACGCGTGCGATCCTGTTCGGCGGGCGCACGACTTCGGGTGGCTACTCGGACAGCCTGCACGCGATGTGGATCAAGAGCGCGACCGAGGTCATCTGGGAGGCCGTCGCGCTGGATCCCGCTTCGCCTCGGCCGTCCGCGCGCGCCAAGCACGCGGCCTCGCTGGACGCCAATACGTTCTCACTGGTCTTAAGCGGCGGCGAGACCGCGTCGGGCACGGGCTCGGCCGAAGTCTGGACGCACAGCATCATCTGCGGCACCAACAAGCGCTGCAACGAGCCCGCGAACCAGCGCTGGGCAGCGCAGCCTTCCCTGCCGCTGGCACTGCGCGGTCACGCCTCCGCGGCGATCGGGACTGAGCCGGCGTTCTCGCGCTTCCTCGAGATCATGGACCCCGGCTCGCCCGCCCCCACCTGGACGGCGCTGGATGGCGTGCCCCACTGGCAGGAGTGGTTCCCGTTCGGCTTCGCGGCACCGCGACGGTTCGGTGATCCCGCAGGCTCCGACTCGATGCGCGTCTTCTACGCCGGCCCTGAACTCGGTAGTCCGACACTGCACCTGAGCCGCATCCCGCCCAACTGGACCAACATGACGAGCGGTACCGCCAACTTCCTCGCCGGTGCCGCGGTGATGTACCGCCCCGGCAAGGTGATGAAGAGCGGCACGCGGGACACCGGCGGAATCGAATCGACCAGTGTGTTCGGCCGCACCGCGAGCATCGATTTGAAGGCCCAGGCGCCGACATGGACGGAAGCCGTGCAGGCGAATCAGATGATCAGTCGCCGCAACCACAACCTCGTCATCCTTCCCACCGGCGAGGTCATCGTCGTGGGTGGCGCGCGGTATGGACACAACGACCTCAGCGTCGATGCCAATTGCGTCAAGATGCCGCAGCTCTGGAATCCTGACACCCTCGCCGCTGGCCACTGGTACGGCACCAACCCTTCGGAGTTCAAGTTCGACTCGAGCAGCGTGCGGCGGCACTACCACACCTCTGCCGTCCTGATGCCGGACGGGCGCGTGCTGGTGGCCGGTGGCAACAAGGACCTGCCGAACCAGATGCTGGCCGACCTCTACAGTCCGTACTACCTGTTCAACACCAACGGTACCCCGGCCGCTCGCCCTGCGTTCCAGAGCACGCCAACAACCGTCGCCTACGGCGAGCGCTTCCCAGTGTGCATGTCGGCCACGGGCCCCGCGCTGGCGAAGCTCGCGCTGGTGCGCCCCGGGGCCACGACGCACGGGTTTGACCAGAACCAGCGCTTCCTCTCGCTCGCGGTCGAGGCCGCACCGCCGGGAGCCGGTTCCCGGTTCCTGGTGACGGCGCCGGCGGACTCGTTCGACGCCCCGCCCGGGGACTACATGCTATTTGCGCTCACCACCTCCGGCACGCCATCCATCGCCCGCTGGATCAGGCTCCGGGCCACCAACGGCCAGACGGGTCACCCGAAGATGGTGAACAACCTGGCGAAGATCTGCAGTCAGGAGACCTCGGTCCAGCTCCAGTGGGTTCCGCCCGCCGGGGACAGCACCATGGAAGCCACCTGCCCGGGTCCCGCAGCGCGGTACGAACTCCGCTACAAGCAGGGCCTCATGCCGGGCTGGACGGAGTTCGCGTCGGCGAACATCGTTTCTGGGATGCCACTTCCCAACGATCCCGTGCCCGGCCAGCCGCAATCGATCACCGTCAGCGGCCTGACGCCGAACACGCAATACACGTTCCGGATGATCTCCAAGAACCACGCGAGCGGCAACGGCAACTGGTCTGCGCTCGGCAACGCGCTGACGTTCACGACCGTCGAAGAGGAATGCGGCGGCTCCGGCGGCGGCGGCGGGGGCTGTTGCCAGGAAGGGGCGTCCGCGCGTCAGACGGGCGGGTACCTGCTGCGTCGACCGGGCGGCGGCGGCGGCGGTACGGGCTTCCTCGAGAACACCCTGTTCGCCAATGTGAGCGCCGACCTGGCGGCCACCGACCTGCTGCGGCTTCCCTACGGGCCCAAATGGAGCACGAGCGCTGCTCGCATCCGCCTG
>CAZADU010000004.1:0-1633 GCA_964483945.1 uncultured bacterium | reverse complement strand
GAGCCCGCTCGCTGCCGTGCTGGACTCGACCGTGGTGTCCGATTCGATCGCGTACGAGCGGCCGCACTACCCGGTGGGCCGCTACCGGTTCACGGACAGTCGCGTGCTGAACGGGTTCGACTACCACTACGTGGTCACGTCAGTGGCGCAGCGCACGGTGACGATCTCGGGCACGCCGCGGCTGGAGTTGATGGAGTCACCGTTCCGCGCGGTGTTCAGCGGGATCGTGCGACCGCGCACCGAGGCGGGCGTGTCCTACCGAGATGGCAAGGTGTGGGTGGTGCCGAATCCCTTTCGCGAGAGCGCCGCGTGGGAACGGCAACCGGTGCCGGGCGATGCGTTCACGCGGCACGTGGACTTCATGGGGCTGCCACGGGCGCTGTCGCGCATCCGCATCTACACGCTGGCGGGTGACCTGGTGCAGACGCTGGATCACGACGGCACGAACGGCGACGGCCAGCGCCCGTGGAACCTGATCTCGCGCAACGGGCAGGACATCGAGTCAGGCGTGTACCTGTTCACGGTGGAGTGGCCGGAGGCGAAGCAGACGGGGCGGTTTGTGATCATTCGCTAGACCGCGATGCTGGCGCTCCCCGTTTGTCATGGGCAGATCGCGGGTGGGGTGAGGGGGCCGTCGAGAAAAGGGCTGGCGCCTTGGCCGAGGGCGGGTATACTGCCCACTTGTGCAGTTGGCGCTCGACGGCGCCACTCCTTTCCTGAGGCCGCGTCACGTCCGGCCCCTGAGGTGCTTCTTGCAGGTTCCTCCGACTCGATTCCTGGCCGGTGCGTCACCCGGTGTGTCGCTGGCGGACTGGCTGCGCTCGCACGCTGAGCGTGGCGAGAACCGAGGTGCCCTGGCGCATTGGCATTCGATCCCGGCGCGCTCAGCGCGGTATGGCGAGTTGCAGCCGCCGCTGCCGGAAGCGCTGGTGGGAGCGCTGGCGGGGCAGGGGATCGAGCGGCTCTACACACACCAGGTGTGTGCGATCGAGGCACTGCGGGCGGGGCGCGACACTGTGGTGGTCACGGGGACGGCCTCGGGCAAGTCGCTGTGTTTCCACCTGCCGGCGCTCGAACGATTGCTCGACGAGCCGGGGGCCACGGCGCTCTACCTGTTCCCGACCAAGGCGCTGGCGCAGGACCAGTTGAAGAGCCTGACGCGGCTCTCGGGCGGCGACCTGGCGCTCTCCTCCCTGGTGCGCGCGGGCGTGTACGACGGTGACACGGCGGCCACCACGCGGCGCAAGCTGCGTGAAGAGGCAAACATCATCCTGTCCAATCCCGACATGCTGCACGCGGGCATCCTGCCGCAGCACGCCAAGTGGGCGCGGTTCCTTCGCCAGCTGCGCTATGTCGTGGTGGACGAGATGCACGCCTACCGCGGCATCTTCGGCAGTCACGTCTCACTCGTGCTGCGCCGGCTCGAGCGGCTGGTGCGCCACTATGGCGGCGAGTTCCGCTACGTCATGTGCAGTGCGACCATCCGCAATCCGGGCGAACTGGGCGCTGCGCTCACCGGACGCGACGTGACCGTGGTGGACGACGACGGCGCACCCCGGGGCGAGAAGCACTTCGCGTTCTGGAACCCGCCGTTTCGCGACGAGACGCGCGTCGAGCGGCGCAGATCCAACGT
>CAZADU010000003.1:0-1953 GCA_964483945.1 uncultured bacterium | reverse complement strand
CTCGTAGAACGCGAGCCCGCTCCGGTCCACGAAGCCGGGGCAGCCCGGCACGGTGTACGCCGGGACCGAGACCCGGATCTGGTTTCCGCTCGGGCGCAGGAACACGCCGGTGGTGTCGTAAGTGAGCGCGCCCCGGTCGGCCGTCCAATAGCCCTGCCACTGCCGGCGCGGGAACACCACGTCGTTGAACGTCAGATCGAGCCGGTGGTCGAATCCCGGATACGAGCAGTTGCGGACGAACAGATTGCTGCTGAGCCCCCAGTGGCGCAGCCGGAATCGCGTCGGCTGCGCGATGTCGGCGTCGACGAGGCTGAGCGAATCCACGAAGCTCTGCCCGGGCACGAGGCTTCGCCAGAACCACTTCTCCCAAGCCAGCGTCGAATTGATGGCCGAGGCGTCGGGCCAGTACTCGAGGTCGCGCTCCACGTGCAGCCGGCCGGCGACCGTGGGCTGTAGCGTCTCACCGCCGCTCGGCGTCACCGTTCGCGTCACGGCAGCGCCCGCCCCGATGCGTTTGGGTGGTTCTGGGTAGGCGCTGCCTGAAACCGGTGCCGCGCTGGTGGCGACCGTGAGGTAGTAGTAGTTGAAGCGGTCGTACGTGTGATTGATGTAGGACGTGTCCGGCGCGAGCGGGTCGTAATCGCTGGCCCAGCCATCGGGACCCTGAGCGAAGAAGCAAAACGCGTCGTTGTTGTCGGCGAACAGGCTGTCGGGAGGACCGTCCTGCGTGGGTGTGGCGGGCAGCGGTGCGCTGACGTCGAGCATGATGCGGATCGCCACCTCGCGGTAGTCGCACGAGTCGCAGTAGCTGCCCTCGGGCAGCACCGTGCGCCCGGGCCAGGTGAACACGCGCAGGCTGTCCAGCGGCGCCGGCGCGGACGGGTCGAACAGCGACAGTCCTCGCAGGCGTGAGAAGTTCACGGCGTAGAAACCGGTGCGCTGGATTGCCATCTTGATCCACGTGCGGCCCACGTAGACGCTGGTATCCGGCGGCACGGCCAGTGCGGCGAGGGTCTCGAGCGGCACGCCCGCGCGCCGGGCCGCCGAGAGCAGAACGTCGGCCCGCGGTCGGCGCCACGCGCGGCCCTGCTCGTAGTTGATGAGCGAGGCGCTATAGACGCGCTCGAACGGGTCCGGCGACTCGGCCGCGGGGCCCAGCGCCCCCAGTGGCGTGACCGCGAGTTCGACGTCCACACGCTTGGCGAGCGTCAGTCGCCGCGCGGCGGGCTCGTAGGCCACCGGTTCGATGAGGATGCGGGCGACTCGCTGGTTGCGCATCCAGGTCACCCCCAGCAGCCGTGCGGCGGCGGGACGGGGCGAGCCTTCTGCACCGTATGCCTCGGCTCGGCGCGGGACCACGACGGGCTCGCGCGCCTCGTCCAGCCCGGGGTTGGCGGACAGCGTGATGCCATCGCTGACGGTGAGTTCAGTGGCTACGGCCGTGAGGCGCACCTCGCCCAGCGGGGGAACCGCCACGAGCAGTGTTCGCACCGGGATCGAGGGCTCGCCGGGCTGGCCCGTGGGCTGGAAGCCCTCGAGCTGCAGACGGTCCACCCCTGCCTCGGATTCGACGCGCACGAACTGCGGCTCTGGTGTGGTGACCGTGAAGCGCACCGCACCAGGCGTGACAGGGGCGAGCTTCACGGTCTTGGCTGCGGCTCGCGCGGGAGTCGCACGGGCCGGGACGACAACGCCGACAAGGGCAACACCCGCGAGGGCGGCGGCGAAAGCGAGACGCACCACCAACTGGCGCACCGGCATGGGCCCCGGGATCAGAGTTTTTCGGCCTCGTCCACCAACATCACCGGGATGTCGTCCACCACCTTGTAGCGCAGGCGGCAGGCCGGGCAGGTGAGATTGGCGGCGGACACGTCGTACGTGAGGTCGCCCTTGCAGGCGGGACACACCAGGATGGCGAGCAGGTCCGGACTCAGCGCCATGGTTCTCCTCGGA
>CAZADU010000002.1:0-6904 GCA_964483945.1 uncultured bacterium | reverse complement strand
TCGCGCGCCGTGCTACATTTCTTGTCCCCGAGGAACCGCCCCCGAGAGGAGCGGGCCCCATGGGCGTCGCGCAGGACCGTGGCCGCGCGGGCGAATCTCTCGCCGCGGCGTATCTCGAGTTGATGGGTTGCCACGTGGTGGCGCGCAACGTGCGCCTGGGTGGCGTGGAGGTGGACCTCGTGGTGGACGACGGGCCGTCTCGGGTACTGGTCGAGGTGCGCCTTCGCTCGCGCGGCGATTACGGCGGCGCGGCCGAGACGCTGGGGCCCGCCAAGCGAGACCGCCTGCGCCGAGCCGCATCCGTGCTCGAGCAGCACGGTGTGCGTCACCCGCGCGTGGACGTGATCGCCGTGGACCTGACGCCCACCGGTGCCGTGATCACTCACTACCGCAACGCCATCACGGGCTGACCCCCATGGTCCAGATCCCGCGATTCGGCCGGTTGCGGCTGCCACAGCTATCCACCAAGTGGCGCGCTCGTCTGCGCGCGCAACGGGCGTGGTGGCGGCGGCGGTTGCGCACCCGCGCCGGAGACAACGACCTGCTGTTCCCGGAGGCAGGCGGTGGCGTGGTCGCGGTCGAGACGCTGGCGGCGGGTGCGGGGCCGCGCATCGCCATCCTGCACGCCACCGCGGGCAGCGGGCACCGGAGCGCGGCCGTCGCCATCGCGCACGCACTGGCCACAGCCGCGCCCGGCGCGCAGGTGAGCGAGGTGGACACGCTCGTGTTCGCGTCGCTGTTCTATAAGCGTACGTACGCTCAGGGCTACAACGCCATGGCGCAGCGCGCACCGCGGTTGTGGGGCGCGCTTTACTCTTTGTGGTCGCAAGAGCGCATCAACCGGAGCGCCGGGCCCGCGCGCGAAGCACTCGACCGGCTGGCGCTGCGGCGGCTGGTTCGCGTCGTCGAGCGCGAGCGGCCGGACGCCATCGTCTGCACGCACTTCCTGCCGGTCGAAGCGCTCTACCCGATTCGAGGCCGCGGCCGGCTCGACGTGCCGCTGCACGTGGTGATCACCGACTTCACCGCACACCCGCTGTGGGCATACCCACACGTGGACCGATACTTCGTGGCGAGCGACGAGGTGGCCGAGCAACTGGCTGGGCACGGCGTGCCGCGCGAGCGCATCGAGGTCACGGGCATCCCGGTGGACCCGCGCTTCTTGCTCACGCAGGGCCGCGAGGCGGTGCGCGCGCGGTTCGGGTTCGCCCCGGACCGCCCGCTCGTACTGGTCATGGGTGGCGGCGGTGGTGTGGGGCCCATGGCGGAACTCGCCGAGCGCCTGGCCTCGCTGCCGGCCGAGCCCCAGATCCTGGTGCTGTGCGGCACCAACGAGCGGCTCGTCGCACAGCTCGAGAACCTCAGCGAGCGGTTCGGCGGGCGGCTGCGGGCCATGGCGTTCACCACCCACGTGGACCTGCTGCTCGAGGCCGCCGACATGGTGGTGAGCAAGGCGGGCGGGCTCACCTGCGCCGAGGCGCTCATCAAGCACACGCCGCTCGTCGTGTTCCGGCCCACGCCCGGCCAGGAGGTCGGAAACGCGCGCTACCTCGAATCCGGCGGCGCGGCGGTGCACGCAGAATCGCTCGACACCGTGGCGGCCACCGTGGCACGCTGGCTAGCTGACCCGGCCGCGCTGGAGCGCGCACGCGCCAGTGCCGCGCGGCTCGCGCGGCCGCACGCCGCCGCCGACATCGCACGACGCGTACTGGAATCCATCGGTCGTGAGGGAGGCTCGCGCAAGGGCGCGGCCTGAGGCGAGAGAGTTCGCCCCGTTCGTGGCAGGAGTTCAAAGTCATCGCCTGAAGCACGCGCCTCCCCCGGGGCGACCACCTCCTAACCTGAGGAGTCCTCCCGATGCGACGCTTCCTGGTCCCGCCCGTGCTGTTGCTGCTGTTTACCGTCACCCCCGCACTCGCCGCGATGCCACGCTGGGGGCTCTACGGATCGGTGATGGTGCCCTCGGACGCCGAGGCGCGAAAGTACGCCGAGAACGGCGGCGGGCTGGGGATGGACACGTCGATTCCGCTGAACGGCACCGAGGGCATGTTGTCGGTCCTCGTCGGGTTCGAATGGTCCAACCTGTACTATCAGGTGGTGGAGTTCCGTGACCCCTTCTCCGGCCTGCGCGTCGAACAGGTCACCGATCAGAGCTACATGCGGCTGTACCTCGGCGGGGAACTGGGACCGCACGGGAACGGCTTCCTCCAGCCGTATGCGAATCTCGCCGTGGCGCTCGTGCACTACTACGTGAACACGAACGTGGTCATCCCCAATGACTCCGACCCGGCCAACCCGCTCGTGCAGGACGTGAGCGAGGACTACGCATTCGCGTTCGGATGGTCCGGTGGCGCGGGGGTGAACCTGAACTTCGGCCGCTGGGGCATCGATGGCGGCGTGCGGTTCCTCAAGCAATACGGCGTGCCAGCGCAGCTGGGCACAGGGTCGGTGACGGTCCATCCCGCCTACCTCCAGATGCGGCTCGGCCTGTCCCTCCCGATCCGGATGAAGTAGCCCGCAAGCAGACCACGTTCGCGGTGCGCGGGTCGGCCGCTGGGTGCTACGCTCCAAGCGCACCGGGTTCTGCATCCTGAGGAGTCCCGCCATTCCCAGCCTCTCGCTCGCTCGCCGCGTCTTTGGGCGCGCCCCCACGGCTTCAAGCCTCTGGTGGCCGGCCGCGTCGCTGCTCGCCCTCACGCTTGCCGCTGGCTGCGGCAAGAGCGGCCTGATGCTGGCGCCCAACGAACCGCCCACGCTCACACTCACGAGCGGACCGGTCGACACGTCGGCCACGAACCCTGTGTCCTGGTCGGTGGCCATCACCTGGGATGCCCGCGACGCCGACGGCACCATCGACCACGTGAGCTATGCGGTGGATCCGCCGACCGCCCTGGCAGCGGCCGCCGGGGCGGACACCGCGTGGATGAGCACCAAGGAGCACGGTGTGGTGGCGCGCTTTCGGGCGACCACGCCGGATCCACCCACCGCTCAGCCGACGGCGTCCGACTTCCACGTGTTCGTCGCTCGCGCCTGGGACAACTCAGGCGGCGCCTCCGAGACGATCGTGCGCGCCTTCTACGCGTACACGGTCGCCCCCACGGCTCGCATCGAGAAGCCATCCCCGGCGCTCACTCAGATCACGCCCGTGCCGCGCAGTTTCACGATGCAGTTCTCGGGGGACGATCCCGACGGCATCGGGACGCACGATCCCGTCGGATTCCGGGTGCGGCTCCTGAGCGACCAGAACCCCCTGTTCCGCGTGCTCGCGTCCGACCCGGATTCGCTGCGGCGCGAAGCGGTCGCCAACGACTGGCGCGGCTGGTCCACGCTGCCCGGGGACCAGACCTCGTTCGCGCTCTCGGACCTGCCGGAGGACACGCAGTGGGTCTTCGCCGTGGCCGCCGAGGACGCCGCGGGTGCGATCACGCCGTTGTTCTCGTTCGAGCGCAACCTCATCCGACTGTGGATCAGCGACTCGAGCGGCCCGAGGCTGCGAATCGTCGGCCCCGGCCTCGACTACGAGTACCCGGGCGGCGGCACATCGGCGGACTCCTCGCGCTGGCTCTCGGTCACGTTCCCCACCAGTTCCACGCCATCATTCAGCTGGGTGGCATTGCCCTCGCCGGGCCGCGTGATCACGGGTTATCGCTGGGTGCTGGATCCCGACACGCTGGCGTCCGAGACGCCGCGGTCGAATGAAGCGAGCGATACGCGCCACTGGAGTGCGTGGAGCGACCGTACGCTGATCACGGGCCCGCTCGGGCCATGGAGCCCCAGCGATCACATGCTCTATGTGCAGGTCGAGGACGATCTCGGTGCGCGCAGTCTCGGCATCGTGCGTATCCGCGTGTACACCGCGAGCTTCGACCGCCCGCTGTTGGTCGTGGACGACACGCGCTTCGAGCTGGACCGGCTGGCCCCGGGAGGCTGTGTGGCTTCCTACACCAAGCCGTGGCCGAGCGCGGCCGAACTGGACACGTTTCTCTACGCGGTCGGCGGTGTGCCCTGGCGCTGCGCCGTGAACCCGCCGGAAGCGCTGTCGCCGCCCGGCCTGTTCGCCGGCTACGGCGCGGACACGGTGGGCACACGAGAGGGGCTGCAGGACATGGCGGCGATGGTGCCGCTCTCCCTGCTCACGCGCTACCGGAACGTCATCTGGCTCACGGACCAGCAGGGTGCCCTGAACACGGGCTCACAGGGGTCGCCGCTGACGATGCTGCGTTGGATGTCTCGCGCTGGGAACGTGCGGGTGCTTGAGGATTACTCGCGCCTCGGCGGTCACACGTGGATCGCAGGCGGCGGCGGCGCGCTCGCGAGCCTGATCGAGGGCGATGTCAAGACCAACAACTCGCTCACGAACACCGTCTTCACGGGGCAGGAGCTGAACCCCCTGACCCCCGTGGTCGCGCTCGCGCATCTGCGCTCGAAGATCTACGCCACCCGGCTGATCCCCGCGCTGTCGCGCTCGGCGTCGGCCCGCGGCGGCTGGAGCGGGCACGGACCCGGCGGCACGCTTGACGCGCCGGACTACTCAAAGCTGCCCGCGGCACTTGAGGTGCGCAGCACCGCCACCGATCCGCTCCCGGCCACACGGCTGGCCTCGCAGTCGAACCAATACTACGGCGCGAGCGTCGCCATGGAGTACGCGCACGGCAGCGTCGTCGCCGAGGACTTCGGCGGCCTCGGTGGCCCGCGCGTGGCGAGCGCGCTCGACACGCTTCTCGAGGTGGTGGGTGCGAGCATCGAGGGAGCGCCCGCACCGGCGATGCTCTACTACCACGGCCGCGACAACGGCCCCTTGCTGTTCAGCGGGTTCGACCTGTGGTCCTGGAGCCGCACCGATGCGCAGGCGCTGGTGGACTTCGTGCTGGGCGACGTGTGGGGACTCACGCGCACCTCGTCCGTCGGCTCCGCTGGACTCGGAGGCCCGGCGCGTGGCGTGACGCGAACGGCCAGCCCGCGCGGTCTTGACCCTGCTCCACGCCGCCCGTAGCTTGGGCGCCTTCGCGTCTGCTGCTTAGGGTCCGCGCTTGGCAAATGCCACTGCGCGCCCGGCGCGCGCCCACGACCATGCCCGAACTCGCCCCTGACGAACTGATCCGCCGCACGCTCGCCGGTGAGCGCGTGCCGCTCGCGCGTGCCATCTCGTGGGTCGAGAACGAGCATCCGAACGCCACCGCACTTTTGGACGCCTGCTTTGGCCGCACGGGCCGTGCGTTCCGGCTGGGGATCACCGGCCCACCGGGGGCGGGCAAGAGCACGCTCGTCACCAAGCTGGCACTCGAGTACCGCTCGCGCGGCGAGACCGTGGCGATCGTGGCCGTGGACCCCACCAGTCCTTTCTCAGGCGGCGCTCTGCTGGGGGATCGCGTGCGCATGCACGAGCTGTCGGGCGACGACGGCGTGTTCATCCGCTCGATGGCGACGCGCGGCAGCATGGGCGGCCTGGCTGTGCATACCGCGCAGGCGTGCGACGTGCTGGACGCCGCGGGCTTCAGCCGCATCTTGATCGAGACCGTGGGCGTGGGTCAGAGCGAGTTGGAGGTGGCACAGACCGCCGACACCACGGCCGTCGTACTCGTGCCCGAGTCCGGCGACGCCGTGCAGGCGATGAAAGCGGGCCTCATGGAGATTGCGGACGTGTTCGTGATCAACAAGGCCGATCGTGAGGGCGCCGACCGCGCCGCGCAGGCGATCCGCTCGGCACTGCACCTGCGCGCACAGACCAGCGAGTGGAGCATCCCCGTGCACCTCACTGTGGCTTCCCAGGCCAAGGGGGTGCCGGACCTGGTGGATCGCTTCGAGCAGCACCTGACGTGGCTTGGAGGCAGCGGCACGCTCGAGCGCCGCCGCCGCCAGCGCTTGGAGCAGCGGCTCGAAGTCCTGGTACGCGAACAGCTGTGGCGGCAGTTCCGCGCTCAGGTCCCCGATGGGGAATGGCATCAAGCGCTGGCCACGTTGGCGGAGCGGCGCGAGACGCCCAATCGCTTGGCCGAGCGGCTCCTGGCAGCGGGGGAGAAGGCGGCGCGAGGGGACTGAGCGGCCCGCCGATCTGGTCCTTTGCCCGGCCGGTGCCGGGGCCGAGCGCATGCCGCACTTTCGGGCTGAAATCGCCGCGTGAGAAGCGCACCATGGAGGCGAGCACGCCTCTCCCTCCCTGCGACCCTACCCGGAGGACGCCTTGATGATCCTCGGCCACCGCGCGCGCGTCGCAATCCTCGCCGCGCTGTTCGCGCTCCTTGCGCTGATGTTCTTCACGCGCCGGGCGAATGCCGCATGGGGCGCAGACCCCGTCGAGGTGCACGCGACGGCTGCGTACTGCCCGCTGGTGTGTGCCGCTCCCGACGGCGCGCACGGTGCCCTGATCGTTGTGGCAGGAGAACACGCCGGCTGGCGGGCTCCTGCGCGCGCGCCGGCTGCTCGCGAACGGCGACCTCGATGCCGGGTGGAGCTCACCTGTCCTTTTGAGCTCGGCCGCCGTGGTGCGTTCGGCACTCGGCTCGGTGAGCGATGGCGCCGGAGGTGCGTACGTGTGGTGGATGGAGGGCACGCAGCTCTATCTCACGCGTCTCGCCGCTGAAGGCGCCGTCGCCACCGGCTGGCCGGTGCGTGGGCGAATGCTGGGATCGCTCGTGGATGCGGGCTCACGACCTGTCGTGTGCACGGACGGCAGCGGCGGCGTATATGCCGCGTGGCTTTCACTCGGCAGCCTGTTGCCCAGAGCGACCACGATCGTGCGGGCCCATCATCTTGGACCCGACAATACGGCGACCGGGGGCTGGCCGGGCGGCGGTCGCACGCTCGCGGGTAGCCAGGCAGCGAGCGTTACGACCAACACGTTCGGAATCGGACTCGCGTCGGGCGGAGAACTCTGGCTCGCCTATGCCACCACCGTACTGGCAGA
>CAZADU010000001.1:0-2237 GCA_964483945.1 uncultured bacterium | reverse complement strand
CGGCCCTGTGCCCGGACCCTTCCGGGTGCGGCGGATGGACCGATCTTCACTCCGGACGAACCCGAGAGGACGCCACTCCCATGCGGCACGACCGCCCCGCCGGCCCCCTGACCCGCCCGACCCTGGACTCGCGAGCCCCCTTCGTCTCGCCCAGCCCCGGCTTGCTCCGCAGCGGCCGCCCGGCGCTTGCGAGGGTCGCCCTGGTCGTGTGCTCCGCCGTGCTCGCCGCGGGCCTGGCCGCCGCCCATCCGCGGCCGCACGAGCCCCTCGATGGGGGCGAGATCGCCCACGAGTTGCGCCGGCTTCAGGTCGTCGGCAGCGCGCTCTACGTGGCAGCACACCCGGACGACGAGAACACGGCCATGCTGGCCTGGCTCACGCACGTCAAGGGGGTGCGCGCGGCCTACCTGTCCATGACCCGGGGCGATGGCGGACAGAACCTGATCGGCGACGAGCTCGGGCCCGCTCTCGGTGTGATCCGCACGCATGAGCTGCTCGCGGCGCGGCGCATGGACGGCGCCGAGCAGCTGTTCACACGCGCGCTCGACTTCGGATTCTCCAAGAACGCTCAGGAGACGCTCGACTTCTGGGGGCGCGACTCGGTGCTCTCCGACGTCGTGTGGGCGATCCGCCGCTACCGGCCGGACATCATCATCACGCGCTTCCCGCCGGATTCCACCGCGGGGCACGGGCACCACACGGCATCCTCGGTGCTGGCACACGACGCGTTCGCCGCCGCCGCCGATCCGGCGCGCTTCCCCCACCAGCTGGACGCGGTGAAGCCGTGGCAGGCGAAGCGGCTGTTCTGGAACGTGTTCTCGTTCCGGCAGCCCACCGTGGATTCAACCTGGCTGGTGGTGGACGTCGGCGACTACGAGCCACGCCTTGGCCGGTCCATGAGCGAGGTGGCGGGGGTGTCACGGAGCAACCACAAGAGCCAGGGCTTCGGCGCCTCCGAGGGCCGCGGCACGCTGCTCAACTACCTTGCCCTGCGCGCCGGCGCACCCGCCAAGCGCGACCCGTTCGAGGGCGTGGACCTGAGCTGGAAGCGCTTCAAGGGGGGCGAAGCCGTGGCGGTACCACTGGCACAGGCTGAGCGCGAGTTCGACGCGCGTCGCCCCGAGGCGGTGCTGCCGCTGCTCGCACGCGCGCACGCCGCGATGGCCAAGTTGCCGGATGATCCGCTGGTGGTGCGAAAGCGCCGCGAGCTGGAGTGGGTGATGGCGTCGTGCGCGGGACTGTGGCTCGAGGCGGTCTCGCCGCGGCCCTCAGTGACCGCAGGCGAGGACCTGACCGTGACCACCTCGGTCCTGGCGCGCCGGCCCGCCGCGGTCACGCTGGAGTCGGTCGCCGTGGACGAGGTGGAGCGCGCCGGGAGCCGCTCGCTCGCGGTCAATCGCGCGGCCACGGACACGCTGCTCCTCAAGGCTCGTCGGGAACTCGACGTGACGCAGCCGTACTGGCTGGTCCTGCCGTCGAGTCGTGGGCTCGCGCGCGTCGCCGATCGCAACGACCTCGGCAGCCCCGAGAACCGCGCCCCGCTTGTGGCGCGCTTCCGGCTGTTGCTGGCCGGCGAGCCGGTCACGTTCGAGCTTCCCGTGGCGCATCGCTGGGTGAACCCGGTGCAGGGCGAACGCTGGCGCATGCTCGAGGTGACGCCCCCGGGCACGCTTGCGTTCGACCAGACGTTCCAGCTCTTCACCGGTGCCACGCCCCGCCGCGTCGGCGTGAGCGTGCGTGCGAACCGAGCGAAGTTCACGGGCACGGTGCGGCTTGAGGTGCCCGCCGGCTGGAGCGTGGCTCCGGCCTCGGCCCCGGCCGCGATCGAGCGCGAGGGCGGCGAGCAGCGCATCGAGTTCACCGTGACGCCCGGTGCCGCGGGCGGCTCCGCGCGCGCGGTGGTCAGCGTGGACGGGCGCGACTGGTCGCTGTCGTCCCAGCGCATCGACCACGAGCATATCCCGGTGCAGACGCTGTACCCGACGGCTGAGCTCAAGCTCGTGCGCGCGAACGTGACGCTGGCCGCCTCGCGCATCGGCTACGCGGCGGGTTCCGGCGACCAGGTCGCGGATGCGCTGCGCCAGATGGGCGCGAGTGTGACCGCACTCACCGACGAGGACATCGCCACGGGGGATCTCTCGCGCTTCGAGACCATTGTCACCGGCGTGCGCGCCTACAACACGCGGCCGCGCCTCAAGGCGCTGCAGCCGCGGCTGCTCGACTGGGTCGCCAAGGGC